>JAFXDL010000031.1 GCA_017516265.1 Bacteroidaceae bacterium | reverse complement strand
GCAACAGCAGCAGCAACAGCAGCAACAGAATGAAATGTCGCAGGAGAATGCCGAGCAGATGCTGAAGGCTATCATGCAGGACGAGAAGGACGTGCAGGAGAAAGTAAAGAAGGCTATGCAGGAGGTGCAGCCGCGCCGCTTCGAGAAAGACTGGTAAGCCAGTGAGGAATGAAGAGTGAAAAGTGAAGAATGTAATAGGAAAAATGAAGAAGATATTGTTTTTATTATTCGCATTGTTGCTCGCCAACGTGAGCGCATGGGCCGACGGTGTGCAGTTCACCGCTTCGGCACCCAGTGCGGTTGTCAAGGGCGAGCAGTTCCGTGTGTCATACACCGTGACCACGCAGAAGGTGAAAGAATTCCGTGCTCCCTCCTTCGAGGGGTTCGAAGTGTTGATGGGACCCTCCCCATCGCGCAGTAGCAGTTACTCCGATTTCAATGGAGAGGTTACGCGTACCAGTACCATCACCTACACCTATATCCTGATGGGTATCAAGGAGGGCGACTACTCCATCCCCGCAGCTACCATTGTTGCCGATGGCGAGTCGAAGAGTTCCAATTCGCTGAAGATTAAGGTGTTGCCGCCTGACCAGACGGCCGGCGCCGCGCAACAGGCGGGTAGGGGACAGGGACGTGCCTCGGCCGCCTCTTCTACCGGCCAGATTTCCAACAACGACCTCTTCATTACCGCCACGGTGAACAAGACGAATGCCTACGAACAGGAGGCTATTCTCCTGACCTACAAGGTGTATTTCACCGTGAACCTGCGCGAGTTGGAGATAAAGATGCCCGACCTGAAGGGTTTCCTCACGCAGGAAGTCGAGCTTCAGCGCGGCCAGCCCACGCTGGAACACTATCAGGGACGCAACTACAACACCATCGTATGGAGCCAGTATGTCCTCTTCCCCCAGCAGGCGGGCAAGCTGGAAATCCCCTCCATTGACTTTGATGCAACCGTGGCTGTCAGGACCCAGCGCAGCATGGACCCCTTCGATATGTTCTTCAATGGAGGCTCCAGTTATGTGGATGTCCGCAAGACCATCTCCACTCCCAAGCTGACCGTCAACGTCAGCCCCCTGCCTTCGGGCAAGCCTGCCTCCTTCTCCGGCGGGGTGGGAGAGTTCGATGTGAAGTCATCCGTCACCACTACGGAGCTGAAAGCCAACGAGGCCGTCACCCTGAAGTTGGAGATTTCCGGTGTCGGAAACATGAAACTCATCTCTACTCCCGAGGTGCAGTGGCCGCAGGATTTCGAGACTTACGACCCCAAGGTGGACAACAAGTTCTCCCTTACACGCAACGGTCTGTCGGGTAGTAAAGCGATTGAGTATCTGGCTATTCCGCGTCATGCCGGCACATTCACCATCCCGCCCGTCGAATTCTCATACTTCGACCTGAAGACCAAGACGTACAAGACCCTGGCCACCGAGCCTTACGAACTGACAGTGGCCAAGGGCGAGGGCGGCTCGGAGCAGGTTGTGACCAGCTTTACCAACAAGGAGGACGTGCGTCTCATCGGGCAGGACATCCGCTATATCAAGACGGGCGACGTCCGCCTCACGCCCAAGGGACAGTTCCTGTTCGGCACATGGGGCTACTTCCTGTGGTACATCGTTCCCCTCGTCGTGCTGGTGGCGGTGATTGTCATCTGGCGCAAGCGGGCCGTTGAGAATGCCAATGTGACGAAAGTGCGCAACAAGAATGCCAACAAGATGGCTGTCAAGCGCCTGAAGGTGGCGGCCAAGCTGTTGAAGGAAGCCCGCCAGGAGGCCTTCTACGAGGAGGTTCTGAAAGCCTTGTGGGGATACATCAGCGACAAGATGAACATTCCCGTGGCCTCGCTCTCCAAGGACAATGTGGAGCAGGAGCTGGCGCAACACGGCGTTGACAAGGCCCTGTCCGACGAATTCCTGCGCCTGCTCAACGAATGCGAGTTTGCACGCTACGCCCCCAGCGCCGTGGCCGGAGGCATGGACAAGGTGTATGCCGCAGCCATCGAGGTCATCAGCCGCATGGAAAGTTCCATCAAGCGCAAGAAATAAGCAACATATACATTAATAATATAGAAATACATAAGCAAATGAAACCAATTGATACATTCCGGACTCTCCTTTTCAGTGTGTGCCTTGTGCTGATTGGGGGACCGTCGGAGGCAGTGGCCCAGGAGGCCACCGACTCGGTAGCGCCTGCCGTCCGGCAGGGTGAGGCAGTGGTTGCGGTGGGCAAATCCGTGGCCGACGAGGCATACGTGGCAGGCAATTACGAGCAGGCCATCGCCCTTTACGAGCAACTCCTCAGCCAGCAGGGCGAGGCTCCGGCCGTATATTACAACCTCGGGAACAGCTATTACAAGAGCGGACAGCTGGCCAAGGCGATACTCAACTACGAGCGGGCCCTCATGATGAACCCCGGAGACGGAGACATCCGCTTCAACCTCGAGCTGGCCCGCAGCAAGACGGTGGACAAGATTACCCCCATGAGTGAAATGTTTTTCATCGTCTGGGCGCGCGATTTGGCCAACCTCCTCAGCGCCAATGCCTGGGCAAAGTGCGGAATAGCCTCGTTCCTGATGTTCATCATCGCCCTTTCTGCCTACATCTTCGGGCGCAGACTGGCCGTGCGTAAGGCCGCCTTCTTCCTGGCCCTCTTCCTCTTGGTCGTCTGCGTAGTGGCCAATGCGTCAGCCAGTTACCAGAAGGGAGTGCGCCAGAGCCGCGCGAATGCCATCGTCATGCTCCCCACCGTATCCGTCAAGAGCACGCCCGACAAGAGCGGCACCGACCTCTTTGTCCTCCACGAGGGCTGCAAGGTCGAGATTAAAGACGACTCCATGAGCGGATGGAAGGAAATCCGACTCTCCGACGGCAACGTCGGATGGCTCCCCGCCAGTGCGATAGAAGTGATATAAATTCGGAGATTTTGATTTTCTTATATTTTTTCTTGGAGGTGAGCCTGCGGAGCCTTTTCCGGGCCGAGTGGCTCACCTCTTTCTTGCTTCCACGGCCGAAGTGCCTGGAAACCAACCACATCATTAACTGACAGTCACCGTATGGAAAACCTCTTGCAACAACTGATATCCCTCGACCAGTCGCTCCTTCTTTGGCTGAACGGCAGCCAGTCCCTCTACTGGGACGAGGTGATGAGCCTCATTACCACCACCTGGATTTCGATTCCCCTCTTCATCGCCCTCATCTACACCATTGCCCACAGCAGCACTCCCCGCTACTTCCTGGCCACGGTGCTGGCCATCGGGCTGGTCATCCTCGTCTGCGACCAGGTGGCTTCCGGCATCTGCAAGCCTCTGTTCCAGCGACTTCGCCCCACCCACGACCCCGCCATCATGCACCTCGTCGATATCGTCGATGGCTATCGCGGCGGCCGCTACGGCTTCATCTCAAGCCATGCCTCCAACACATTCGGCCTCTGTGTCTTCCTCTCCCTGCTCTTCCGCCACAGGGGCCTCACCCTGATGCTCATCCTTTGGGCCTCGCTCAGCACATATTCACGCATCTACCTCGGCGTACACTATCCGGGCGACATCCTCTGCGGCGCCCTCGTCGGCATCCTTTCCGGCTACCTCCTCCACCGCCTGCTCCTCCGGGCCGGCCGCCGTTGGAACCTCTTCCCGCCGCATCGCACCGCCTCCTTCCGCTGTACCCCCAGCGGGTATCGCGTGGCCGACGTCAAATTGGTGATTATCACCCTCTTGCTCACCTATGCCTCCATCCTCATTTGGGCCGGCCTCGGCATAGGCCAGTAGGGGAGTGCCCCACATCCTCCCGCCAGTGTGTCTGCATATCCCCCCAATTCAACTTTTTTCTATGCAGACACACATTTTTTATATATCCATGCATACAATCTGACAGAATATTTGTATTTTTGCCGCAGATAACTATTCAACTTTCGCAAGTACAGGAAGTTGCAGGAGTTCAAGAGTTACAGAAGTTCAGACGATAGTTTCGAATATACTAAACATCACGTTCAAGTCTATTGTCTGTAACTCCTGAGCGAAGCGAAAACTCCTGAACTCCTGAACTCCAGAAAGTTGAGATTGCGAAACTTGAATAAATACAATTAACCCGAATGTTTAACCTGCCGTCGTGTCTGTCGCAAGGAGCAGAGTAGGAGAGCGGCCCGAGAGAGATATTTTGAAATTTCATAACAAATTTGGCTTTTCAAAAACAAGAAATCACCATGATTTTACCCCCAAAAAACCAATGTTCTGCCTTGGTGTTGCCGAAGCTAAGCATCGGGAATGCCGAAGCTAAGCATCGGGAGCCTCGAAGCTAAGCATTGGCACGCCCGAAGCTAAGCATTGGCAACGCATTGAGAACCAATAAGTTATGAGACCCTATTGTTTCATTGTCATAAAATACGGTAACTATGGCATATTATAAGAAAGTTTTTAACAAAAAGCAAGGCGTGTATTATCCACATGCCATCGTGCAAGGCAAACCCGTAAGCACGGAAGCCATTGCCAAAGAGCTATCGAGAATGTCAACAGTAAGTAACAGCGACGTGCAGGCAGTACTGGGCGACATTGCCGAAGTCATGCACACCCGCATGGCAGCAGGCAAAAGCGTACATATCAAGGGATTGGGCTATTTCCGCTATACGCTCTCCACCAAAGGCGTGAAGACCCTCGAAGAGTTCGATTTCCAGAAACAGGTGCAGGCCGTCCGCGTGGAGTTCATTCCCGAACGCCTCAAGAGCAACAGCGGCAAGCACTACACACGCGCCCTGGTCGATAGCGGCGAATTGGAATGGATTGAACTGCCCGCCTCGGCCGAAGACTCCATGCCCGGCATTGACGACGACGACACCGGCAGCACCGGTGACGGCACCGACAATGGCTCTAACGGCGGTTCCGACAGTGGTACCGGCAGCAACCCGCTGTAGTTCAATGCACTAACTGATGTCAGTCCGCACACATGCCGATAGCAGTCCGTGCACATGCCGATGGCTGTCCGCACACATGCCGATGGCTGTCCACGCACTAACCAATGTCAGTCCGCACACATGCCGATGACTGTCAGCCCATTCGATTATGACAGGGAATCTACTCCCTCCGCTTCGCTCGTCCCCCTGCTATGGGGACAGTTCAATTACTTCCGCCATTATTCACAGGCTAAGGTATTCAGCTGTCCCCCTGGCAGGGGGGCGAGCCTTTAGGCGGAGGGGGTCGCGTTAATGCAATTCATCATTGATGGCGCAACCGAAGTGCTTCTCAGTCAGAGTGTTATAAATCATTTCCTGTCATTCTGAGGACAATAGGACGAAGACGAGTTGTTGAGCAAAGCGAAAAATCTGAATGCATAAGTATAGTTTCTTTCTTGCCAACGTCCACAGATTCTTCACTCCGTAAACTGCGTTCAGAATGACAGAGACGGCATTTTTCAACTTGAACATCCCAATTATCTTATACTATCCCTGTCATTCTGAGGACAATAGGACGAAGAATCTGAATGTATAAGCATAGTTTCTTTCTTGCCAACGTCCACAGATTCTTCACTCCGTAAACTCCGTTCAGAATGACAGAGACGGTATTTCTCAACTTGAACATCCCAATTATCTTATACTATCCCTGTCATTCTGAGGACAATAGGACGAAGAATCAGAATACATAGGCATAATATCTTTCTTGCTTACGTTAACAGATTCTTCACTCCGTAAACTCCGTTCAGAATGACAGAGACAGCATTTCTCAACTTGAACATCCCAATTGGCTCATACTATCTCTATCATTCTGAGGACAATAGGACGAATAATCTGAATACATAGGCATAATATCTTTCTTGCCAACGTCCACAGATTCTTCACTCCGTAAACTCCGTTCAGAATGACAAAGACGGCATTTCTCAACTTGAACATCCCAATTATCTTATACTATCCCTGTCATTCTGAGGACAATAGGACGAAAAATCTGAATACAGAGGCATAATATCTTTCTTGCCAACGTCCACAGATTCTTCACTCCGTAAACTCCGTTCAGAATGACAGAGACGGCATTTTTCAACTTGAACATCCCAATTGGCTCATACTATCTCTGTCATTCTGAGGACAATAGGACGAAGAATCTGAATACAGAGGCATAATTTCTTTCTTGCCAACATCCACAGATTCTTCACTCCGTAAACTCCGTTCAGAATGACAGAGACAGCATTTTTCATAATTCTTTTATTTCTTTCCCTCTGTCAATCCGGCTCTAAAAACCGCCCTTTATTTCGCATCAATAATTGGGATTATGTTTAATAGGGAATTATGCTCAATGGAGCGGCATGCTGAAGTCCTCACCTCCATCAGGCATTCCCCTTTTCACGGCATCGCACCGTCGCTCATCACAGGGGCACAAAAAAGGGACACCCGTGAAGGATGTCCCTGCTGTGTTAGTTTTTACTCGTGGCTTCCGCCTGTATTATTCTTGGCTTCCGCCCGTAGTCTGTTGACTGATTAGTTGTTCATCAGCTTTTCGATTTCTTCCAACTCAGGACCCATGTTCAGCATATAGTAGATGCTATAGAGTCCGTTGAGCCACATCTGCTGTTCTGCAGGCTTCAGTTCGCGAACCTTTTCGTAGTGAGGTCTGGCCTCGCGGTAGTAGCCTTTCACCACTTCAAGTTCCTTCTTGTACTGTGCGTTGCTCAGATTTGTGGGCATTTTGTCCTGATAATCACGAGCCTGAGTGCAGTAAACGAGACCCAGATTTGAGTGGGCTTCAGCATAATCGGGCTTGATAGCGATGGCTGCTTTGTAGGCAGTGATGGCATCGTCGTACTTCTTCAGGTTCTGGCAGAGGTAGCCTTTAACGTACTGCATGAACGAGTCGTTGGGGTCTTTGGTTACCATGTCGTTAGCGAACTTGAGGGCTTCGTCGAACTTTCCTGAGTTGTTGTAGTAGTCGAGCAGGTTACCCACGAAGTAGTTGTGGTCGGGATATTTCTTCACTCCCTCCTGCAATTCGGCAATCCACTGGGCTGTATCACCCATCTCTCTGTAGGCAGAAGCGGTGAATTCGTAACCATAGCGATGGTTTTCACGGTCTTGTTTTACCAGCGGAGTGAACTTCAGTACGCTCTTATAGTCCTTCAATTGCATAGAAGCCAAGCTGGCATAGTAGGCAATCGTGGTGATGAGTGTGTCGTTCACGATGGCAGAGTCACCTGCAAGCATGGGATTCTGAGCCGATTCGATGTAGAGTGAGAAGTATTTGAGGGCCTGTTCGTTGTTCTTGTCCTCGTTGTAATACTTCACACCACCGTTGATGAGCCATCCGCGGTTGTCCACCAAGAACTTCTTGTTGGGTGCATGATATTTCACCTTTACGGGGCGACCCTTCTTGTCAACAGCAGTCTTTTCCACTTCGTCGCACTTGAAGAAGTTGGTATAGACGTTGTAGAGGCTGCTGTACATGTTGTCATAGTTCGGAGTCTGTTGCAGATAAAGTTTTGCCTGTTCGGCCTCGAAACGTTTCTTCTGAACGGTTCCGGCAGCATTCCATACGTCAGGTTGTGACGTTACTTCGGGGTACTTCATGGCTCCGTCAATCAGGCTTTGGGCTTGATTCAAGTCGCTGTTCGGTGTGTCGGCCAACTTTTGAGCTGTCTTCACCGCCTTCTGAGCGTTTTTCACTTCTTTCGCATAGGCTTTCGGGTCGGCTTGTGCAAAGGCAATAGCGCATGAAAGCATCAGCATAGAGATTGAAAATAATACTTTTTTCATAATCTGTTGCGTTTAAGTTATTACGTTAATTATTAAGTTATTTCAGTTAATTTGCCTCGGGAGTCGGGTTTTCCTCGTTGGGGATGGTTTCCGTAGGTTCTTCACTCTCCTCCTCTGTTTCAGTTGCTACCTTGCAGACAGAGCCAATCTGGTCGCCACGTTTCTTGAGGTCAATGAGGCGAACGCCCTGTGTAGCGCGTCCCATTACACGCACATCGGCCACCTTCAGGCGGATGGTGATGCCTGACTTGTTGATAATCATCAGGTCATTTTCGTCCGTCACGGTCTTGATAGCTACCAGTTTACCTGTCTTTTCGGTGATATTCAATGTCTTCACACCCTTGGCTCCGCGGTTGGTCTTGCGGTAATCTTCAATGTCAGAGCGCTTGCCGTATCCCTGCTCAGAAACCACCATGATAGTCTCTTTCTCGGGATCTTTCACGCAAATCATGCCGATAACCTCGTCCTGTCCGTCGTCATCGAGCTGCATACCGCGCACACCAGTAGAGACACGTCCCATGGGTCGCACTGCTGTTTCGTTGAAACGGATGGCGCGTCCGTTGCGGTTTGCCATGATGATTTCGTTGGAGCCGTTGGTCATGCGCACCTCGATTACGCGGTCATCTTCGCGGATAAGGATGGCATTCACACCATTTGTGCGCGGACGGCTATAGGCTTCGAGTGAAGTCTTCTTGATGATACCATTCTTGGTGCAGAAGACGAGGTAGTGACTATTGATAAACTCCTTGTCGTTAAAATTCTTGATGCGTACGAATGCGTTTACGGCATCGTCGGAGTCAATGTTGAGCATATTCTGTATGGCACGTCCCTTTGAGTTCTTGGCTCCTTCGGGGATTTCATATACTTTCAACCAATAGCAGCGTCCTTTCTGGGTGAAGAAGAGCATGGTGTTGTGCATGGTGGCGGGATAGATGTACTCTACGAAGTCTTCGTCGCGTGTCTGTGTACCCTTCGACCCTACTCCACCACGGTTTTGGGCATGGAATTCGCTCAGCGGTGTACGCTTGATGTAACCCATGTGGCTGATGGTGATAATCATCTCATCATCAGCATAGAAGTCTTCGGGGTTGAATTCTTCTGACGAATAAACGATTTCTGAGCGGCGCGGGTCGCCATATTTCTCTTTCACTTCGATAAGTTCGTCCTTCATCACCTTGCGGCAAAGGTCTTCGTTGGCCAATATTTCCTCGTAGTAGGCAATCTGCTTCATTACCTCTTCGTATTCTGCATGCAACTGATCCTGCATGAGGCCTGTCAATTGGCGCAAACGCATTTCTACGATGGCGCGGCTCTGGATTTCGCTCAAGTTGAAGCGCTCCATCAAGCCTGTGATGGCTTCGGCCGGAGTCTTGGCAGCACGGATGATGGCAATCACTTCGTTGATATTGTCGCTGGCAATGATGAGACCCTCCAATATGTGTGCACGCTCTTTCGCCTTGCGCAAGTCGAATTGTGTGCGGCGAACCACCACTTCGTGACGATGCTCTACGAAATAGCGGATGAGATCCTTCAGGTTCAGCGTCTTAGGACGTTGCTGGCCGGTGCTGCCCACCAATGCTACGTTGTTCACACCGAAGCTGGTCTGCAGGGCGGTCATCTTGAACAGCTTGTTCAAAACCACGCTGGCGTTGGCATCGCGCTTGATGTCGATAACGATGCGCATACCCTCGCGGTCAGATTCGTCGTTGGCATTGCTGATGCCCTCGATTTTCTTTTCGTTCACCAGGTCGGCAATGCTCTTGATGAGTTCGGCCTTGTTCACACCGTAAGGTATTTCGGTCACCACAATCTTGTCGTGGTTTTGTCCTGTCTCGATTTCGGCTTTGGCTCGCATGATGATGCGTCCGCGTCCTGTTTCGTAGGCTTCGCGAACTCCGGCCATACTATATATATATCCTCCAGTCGGGAAGTCGGGAG
>JAFXDL010000030.1 GCA_017516265.1 Bacteroidaceae bacterium | reverse complement strand
GATTAATGGGGTTAATGGGGGGGGGATTGATGGGAAAGGGAATCCGCGATGAGAAACGCGGGGCGGGGACTTTTACTGGACGGGGGAAAAAGGGTTACAAGGAAGGGGAAAGGGATTTACCAGGTGGGGGAAAAGGAAGGGAGAGGAAAAAGGGATGAAAAAAAACTCTTTGGTGAGAAGGATAAATATGAATGAAAGCATTACAAACCCAAAAAAAAGAGTTACCTTTGCAAACATATAAAGAAATGAGTTTGATTTTAAGATGAAAGATTTTCTAAAATTTACATTGGCGACAATCACAGGACTTATGCTGGTTGGAGCTATATTGACGTTTTTCAGCATAGTCGTTTTGGTCGGTTTGATAGCTTCGTCGGAGCCTACCGTGCAAGTAAAGCCAAACAGTGTTTTCGTGTTAAACCTGAACAAACCATTGAGCGAGAGGGCCGTAGAAGACCCTATAACCATGCTGATGGGAGAAGATTATGCAAGCATCGGGTTGAATGAGGTGCTCACTTCCATCAAGAAAGCGAAAGAGGAGGCAAACATTACGGGTATCTACTTGGAAGCCAGCGGGTATAGCGATGCTTCGCCTGCCGAATGGGAAGAGATACGCCGTGCACTGATGAATTTCAAAGAAAGCGGGAAGTTCATCGTTGCATACGGCGACAATTATAGTCAAGGAGAATATTACCTATGCAGTGTGGCAGACAAGGTGATACTGAACCCGCAAGGCAGCATTGAGTGGATAGGAATAAGTTCACGACCAATCTTTTACAAACGGTTATTGGAAAAGATTGGTGTGACGATGAACATATTCAAGGTGGGGACTTACAAATCAGCCATTGAGCCTTTCATTGCCACCGAAATGAGCGAGGCCAACCGCGAACAGACCAATGCTTACTTGAGCTCCATCTGGGCACGTATCACTGAGGACATAGCTACCTCACGAAGCATCAGCACGAAGGACTTGAACAAATATGCTGACGAAATGATAGCATTAAGTCCCACCGAACGCTTCATTGAGGCAGGTATGGCTGACACGCTGCTTTACAAGGATGAGGTGAAAGAGTATCTGAAGAAGTTGACCCACACGAATAGTCACCAATCGCTCAACACGCTGTCATTGAAAGAGATGAAAGCGATAGAGGAGGTTGCTATTTTCCCAAAAAGCGAGGGACGAATAGCAGTTTATTATGCCGTGGGAGAGATTATGGACGACATCCCTGATGGCACATTCAGCACCGAAGAGTGCATCGTGGGTAGCCAAACAATCAAGGAACTGAGCCAATTGCGCGAGGACGACCAGGTGAAAGCCGTGGTGTTGCGCGTAAATTCTCCGGGCGGAAGCGCATTTACCTCTGAACAGATATGGAATGAGGTGGTGAAGTTGAAGGCCAAAAAGCCCGTCATCGTATCCATGGGAGGCATGGCTGCTTCAGGAGGATACTATATCTCATGTGCAGCAGACAGCATCTTTGCAGAAGCCACTACCCTGACCGGCTCCATCGGAATCTTCGGCATGATGCCAAACATGGAGGGATTACTGAGCGACAAATTAGGACTGGATTTCGACATTGTGAAGACAAACCGATATGCAGACTTCGCCTCCCCCACCCGTCCGATGACCGAAGGTGAAAAGGCATTACTCCAAAAGACTATCGAACGAGGATACGACCTCTTTGTCACCCGTTGTGCAGAAGGCCGAGAGATGAGCAAGGAAGCACTATGCCGTGTAGCCGAAGGCCGTGTCTGGACAGGGGAAATGGCCAAAGGACTCGGATTGGTTGACCAAATCGGAGGTATTGACGAGGCCGTGAAAGCCGCAGCGGAAAAGGCCGGAATCAAGGAGTACACACAAGCCACATACCCCAAACAAGCAGACCTCTTCAACAGCCTGATGCAAAGCGGAAAGGAGAGATACATCCAAGCCAAACTGAAGGAGATGACAGGTGGATACGACCAACACTTCCGGTTGATTAACCGCCTGAAACACGCAGCTCCCCAACAGGCGCATATCGGATTCGACCCTAACGTCAAACTCTAACCACAAACTCGCGAAAAAGATGGAAAACGACCTTATCAAGATACACAAATGGCTTTACCCCTTCTCCTTCCTCTACGGGATAGGTGTAAACATCCGCAACCAACTGTTTGACTGGAATATACTCCGGTCGAAGAGCTTTGATGTGCCCATCATCAACATTGGCAACATCACCGTGGGAGGCACAGGAAAGACCCCCCATACGGAGTATCTGATAAGGCTTCTGCAACAAGAGTTTCAGGTTGCCGTCCTCAGCCGGGGATACAAAAGGAAATCGAAAGGTTTCGTATTGGCCACCCCTGAAACTCCCATGACACAGATCGGTGACGAACCCTATCAGATGAAACAGAAGTTTCCTCATATCCACGTGGCTGTAGATGCTGACCGGCGCAACGGTATCGAGCAACTATGCACCCCCGAAATCACCCCTGAAGTAGAGGTGGTGCTGCTGGACGATGCCTACCAACATCGCTACGTGAAGCCCGGCATCAACATCCTGCTAGTGGATTACCACCGCATGATAGACGAAGACGCCCTCTTGCCCGCCGGTCGCCTGCGCGAACCTGAGAGTGGGAAGAGCAGAGCCAACATTGTCATTGTCACCAAATGTCCGCACGACCTCAAGCCGATGGATTACCGCATCATCAGCAAACAAATGGACCTTTACCCCTACCAGGAACTCTATTTCTCAACCCTCACCTATGACAAATTGACACCGCTTTGCCCCGAAGAGACTCTCCCCTCACGTCCACTCGACTCATTGGGGACAGACGAACGAATCATGCTACTGACGGGCATAGCATCGCCTGAACAACTGAAGCAAGATTTGGAGAAATACACCCGACACATCGAATCCGTCTCCTTCCCCGACCACCATGCCTTCACCGCTAAGGATTTGCAAGCCATCAAGCAACAATTCGACCAAATGGGAGAAGGGAAGAAACTAATTATCACCACCGAAAAGGATGCAACCCGCCTCATCAACCACCCTCATCTGGACGAAGAGTTGAAACGGGCCATCTACATCCTGCCCATAAAGATTGAAATCCTACAAGACCAACAAGAATCATTCAACGAACACATCATCAAATATGTTAGAGCAAATTCAAGAAACAGCATCCTACATCAGAGCAAGGATGCACACCGCTCCTGAAACGGCCGTCATCCTGGGTAGCGGATTGGGAAATCTGGTGAACGAACTGACCGACACCTATGAAATCGCCTACAAGGATATTCCCCATTTCCCTGTATCAACTGTGGAAGGCCACTCCGGCCGACTGATATTCGGGAAGCTCGGTCGGAAGGACATCATGGCCATGCAGGGACGCTTCCACTACTATGAGGGATACTCCATGAAGGAGGTGACTTTCCCCGTCAGAGTGATGCGCGAACTGGGCATCCAGACGCTCTTCGTCTCCAATGCTGCCGGAGGGACAAACCCGACATTTGAGATTGGCGACCTGATGATTATCACCGACCACATCAACTTCTTCCCCGAACATCCCCTACGAGGAAAAAACATCAGCTATGGCCCCCGCTTCCCGGACATGAGCGAGGCGTACGACCGCACCCTCATCGCCCGTGCCAAAGAGATAGCCAGCCAGAAAGGCATCACCCTACGCGAAGGTATCTATATCGGTACACAAGGCCCCACCTATGAGACTCCGGCCGAGTACCGCATGTTCGCCCGCTGGGGAGCCGATGCAGTGGGAATGTCCACCGTGCCCGAAGTCATCGTAGCCAACCATTGCGGCATCCGCGTATTCGGCATGTCAGTCATCACCGACTTGGGTGTAGAGGGCAAAATCGTTGAAGTCAGCCACGAGGATGTCCAACGTGCTGCCGATGCTGCCCAACCACGCATGACGGCCATCATGAGGGAG
>JAFXDL010000029.1 GCA_017516265.1 Bacteroidaceae bacterium | reverse complement strand
CATTGGACACTTGGAAGGAAGCGACTGTCAAACACGGCATCAAGTGGCACAGTTGGAACGACCTGAAGCAAGAGAACGGCATCTTTGCCCGCTTTGGCGTGAAAGCCTACCCTACTTACTTCCTCGTCTCCCCCGACGGAAAACTGATAGGCAAACAAGTGGGATACAGCAAAGGTAGCCTCTTCAAGTTTGTGAAAGAAACGATAGAGAAACATAAAGAACAAAAATAACTAAGAACTATGATGATGAAAAGAAAGAAAAGTATCCTGATGGCGGTGCTGATGATGACCGTACTATTGTGTGCTTGCAACCAAGCGAAGAGAATGGTGGAGTTCCCCCTTGTGGGAACGGCCAATACCACCAGTATTGTGATTGAGCGGGTAGAACGTACCGACACGGCCACCCTGCTGACTGTACGCGGATTCAACTATCCGGGATATTGGATTAGGATTAGCCCTGACACCCGCATTGTGGCTGAAGGAAAGGAATATCGGCTGAAAGGTAGCAAGGGCATCGCCATCGGAGAGAGACTGTCCATGCCCGAGGACGGTGATTCGTGCTTCACGCTGATAAGCGAACCGCTGCCCATGAGCTGCAAGTCGTTTGACTATATCGAAGGGTATGCAGAAGGAGACTGGAGGCTTTACGACATCGACCTGACAGGAAAAACAGGAGAGGAATATCCCGCCAGTCTGCCACGCGGACTCAAAAAGATACCTGACACAGATGGCCTGCCCACTCCGCAATATGCCTATTCTATGGGAGAGACCACTATCAACGTGCATTTGATGGGCTATCGCAAGGGGTGCTACGAAGATATGTTGTTTGCCGTCAACACGACTTTTGGAGGACAACAACAGGTGGCTGTAAAAATTGACACTCTGACGGGGGAAGGTACGGCCAAGTTCATCCAATACGGCACTTGTGAGTTGTATCCTATTGTCAACAACAATGGATACGGAGAATTCCTTACAGCACCGGGCGAAACCGTGAATCTTTATATCAATCTTGCTTATCTCAATCGGACTGCACGATTCAAATACAGGGAGGTAAGCGACGGGAAAGTGATGCCTCCCTCCATCAAAGGATGTTGGACAAAGGGAAGTGTGTATGACGCTTTGAACAACCTACCGCCAATGAATTGGTTTTACAGTATTCCCGATTCAATAAACCCCACTTCAGGTATCCGGTACGACATGACGGCAGACGAACTCTACACCCATATCACAGACAGGTATCAGGCTCTCTGCAAACACATCGACGCACAAAAAGCGCCCTATTGGAGCAAAGAGATATACAAGGTCAGCAGGCTGAATAATCTTTTCTATTGCCTTTCGGTTGACTGCAGAGGCTTTGAAATGCGGGATAAAAAACTTCCGGCCGATTACAGGCGTGACCCCATCCTGCCCAAACATTTCGACCAACTGTTTGCCCGTACCGACCTTGACAACCCGTGGCTGTTGCTTGACAAAAGCGGTTTCCTGATGGAGGCTGCCATGAAAATGACTCCTGAAAAGCGAAATGAGACACTTTCCCAATGGATTATCGCCCTCGAAGCCGTACAAAAAGCGTACAGAGGAGAATTGCCCGACAGTGTGCTGAACTCGATGCGTTCGTGGAAGAATCCCTTCTATGCCAACATGTGTGCCGATATACAGAAACACACCCTGGAGGCTATTGAGAAGAGCGCCAAGGACATAGAAAACATTGAAGATATTGCCCCCGAAGCTCTCTTCCAGACTATCATCGCCCCACACAAGGGCAAGGTGGTGTTAGTGGACTTCTGGAACACATGGTGCGGTCCCTGCCGCAATGCTATCAAAGCAATAGAACCGTACAAGTCAAATCAGTTGGCCAGTGACAACCTTGTGTGGATATACATCGCCAACGAGACTTCGCCCATCAAGACCTATGCCGAAATGATTCCCGGAATCAAAGGACTGCACTACCGTGTGAATGATGCCCAATGGCGCTACCTGACGGACAAAATGTTCGACATCGATGGTATCCCCTCCTACGTCCTCGTTGACAGGAATGGCAACTACGACCTCCGCAACGACTTCCGCAACCACTCCAAAATGGTGAGCACCCTCAAAGAGATGATAAAGGATTAACATTAAGCTAAAGAACTATGATGATGAAAAGAAAGAAAAGTACCCTGATGGCGGCGCTGATGATGACCGCGATTGTATGCACCACCAGCACATCGTGCAATCGGGAACTGACACAGGAGAAGTACCTCGAGAAGGTGTTGGCCAATGTGGAGAAAATCAAAGTGGCTGAGTATGAAACTACGGAAAAGGTGAAAGCTCCCTACGAGAAAAAGTGGAACAGAATATTTCAAGTCAAGAAGATTGAGCATGACAATCCGGCGGATACTACTCTGGGCTTTTCTTGTGTAGAGGATGTGAAAGCTGAAAAAAGGGTTCTTGTTTATGATGGAACACTCGCCGTTACCGTTGACAACAACGACAAGACTGTCACCGTCAAGGATTTCCAAGACAAACGGAGCAAATCTTTTCCTCACCGTCCGTATTG
>JAFXDL010000028.1 GCA_017516265.1 Bacteroidaceae bacterium | reverse complement strand
CAGGATGGAGTCGCGGCAGAGGAAATTGATTTTTATCTGCATGGGGTAGCCCATCCATCCGAAGATGTCGATGTTGTCCCATCCCTCCTTGTCGTCGTTGCGGGGGGGGTAGTAGTTGATGCGCACCTTGTGGTAGTAGTCAGTGTAGAGGTCGGGCTGCGCCTCGGGCACAAGGATGGATTCGAGGGTGGATAGTTTTGATACCTCCTTGGTGCGGAAGTTCTCAGGTTCGTCCAGCACCAGTCCGTCGCGATTGCCGAGGATGTTGGTGGAGAACCATCCGTTCAGTCCCAGGCAACGGGTGCCGATGATGGGTGCAAAGCCCGACTTGACGAGTGTCTGCCCCGTCTTGAAGTCCTTGCCGGCAATGGGCATACGGGTCTTCTCAGCCAGCTCCCACATGGCGGGTATATCGACTGTGGTGTTGGGTGCACCCATGATGAAGGGAGCCCCTTCGGCCAAGGCGGCATAGGCGTAGCACATTGAGGGGGCGATGTGTTCGGTGTCGTTGTCCTTCATGGCCTGTTCGAGGGCAGCCAGCGAGCCGTGCACGGGCTCATACACAGGCACATATATCTCGGTAGAGGCGGCCCATGCCACCACGATGCGATCACACGCGTTCTCGGCCTTGAATCGGCGGATGTCCTCGCGCAAGGCCTCCACCATCTCCCAACGGGTGCGGCAATCCTTCACGTTGTCTCCATCAAGTCGCTTGGCAAAGTTCTTGTCAAAGGCGGCCTTCATGGGGACAATCTTTTCCAGCTCGTCCTTCACGGGATTGATGTCCTTCTCCTTCAGCACCTCGCAATACATGGCCGAGCGGTAGGCATCGGCGGGATATACGTCCCATGCACCGAAAACGATGTCGTCAAGACTCGCCAAGGGCACTATCTCGGAATAAGGGAGGTACTTTTTGTCAGCTCCCCGTCCTACACGGATTTTGTCGTACTGCGTCATGGAGCCTACGGGCTTAGTCAGCCCTTTGCGTGCCATGAGCACACCGGTCATAAAGGTGGAAGTCACAGCACCCAGTCCTACGACCATGATTCCCAATTTGCCTTCAGCAGGCTTTACATTCTGATTATTCATATCTTTTTTTTATGTTATGTTTCTTTTTTAAGGAGTGTAGAAGTGTAGGAGTGACGCTTCGCTTAGGCGTAGCAAGGCTCGCAGAAAGAAGCACTAGATGTGCTTCTGTGCCGTAGCGAGGGGAGCACAGTGCTCTGTGCGACGGGGCTCCGAAGGAGTGCAGACAATAGTGCAGCTTTCATGCAAGCAAGACATTCGTCTGAACTTCTTCAGCCCTCCTTCTCAAAGAAGTCTCTCCACCACCTCAGTCACCTCTTCCAGGCTTCCGATGACGGCACTAGGCAGTGTTTCAGCGTGCTCCTCGGGCTCCCATCCGATGCCCTTGAGCCACACGGTGCGGCATCCGAGGGAGTGGGCAGGAAGGATATCCTTCGTGTAAGAGTCGCCCACCACGGCTACCTGCTCGGGAGGAAGGCCCAAAGCCTCCACACCAAGGGCAAAAATGGCAGGGTCGGGCTTGCGCACACCCACCACGGAGGACTCCACCACCTCTTCGAAGAGGCAAAGTAAGTTAAAATCTTCCAAAATCGTGCGGATGTTTCCGTAAAAGTTTGAAACAAGCACTAATTTATACTTCGTTTTTAACATTTGGAGCACTTTTCGGGCAGATTGGGTCACCGCCCTTGCCACTTGGTATCCGCCATCGGCAATCTGTTCGGCATAGGGCTCGAGGTGATAAACATCCGTATCCAACAGTCCTTTATCGACCAGATACCTGAGTTGCAGACGGCTTTTTATCAGGAGCACCTGACGGAAATCGTCCGTAGGGTGCACCAGCGATTGCCTGCCCATGGTGCGTTCGCCATGGACGTACGCCTCGCGGAAGTCGGCCTTTGAAACGGGCAGACCGATGGCCTCGTATTGTCTCCACAGCACCTCTGCCCAATGAAGTCCATTGGTGTCGAGCGTGCCACCATAGTCGAAAATGAGTCCTTTCAGCATATGTTTGTTTTCTTGTTTTTTTATAGTAACTATAGGAACTATAGTCACTATTGTCATTATAGAAACCATAGGAGCTATACCCACCATAGCACCATACCACTACATCCCTTCCCCCCTTTTATTCCCTACCTTCATCAGTGCCACTCCGATGACTATCCAAATCAGCTCGCGCACACGGGTGAGCAAGCCGGTATAGACACCGAACGCACTGGGGATGGAGAGTCCACCTACGGCCAAGGCAAGTCCTCCCTCGCGGGCACCCAACTGCATGGGCGAGAAGAAGAAGAGGTTGCTGAACAGGGACGAGAAAGCCATGATGAGCACACAATCGGCAAAGCTGACGTCGGTGGTGAGTATGTTGAGGATGAACCACACCTCCAAGCACCCCACAATGCGCCCGAGGAACTCCAGCACGAAGGAGGCATAGAAGGTGGTCTTGCGCTGGCCGTGCAACTGGGCTATCTGCTGGTCGATGCGTTCAAGGGTCTCGTGCTGGCGCTCCACAAAGCCCCTTGCCCACCCCTTGACAAAAGGAACGTGGCACAGGAGTTTCAGGGTGCGCAGGGCCATGCCGTTCTTGTAGCCCTTCATGAAGAAGTAGATGGCCAGCAGGCAGAAAGCTCCGACGACGGAGAGCAACACGCCCATCTCCCACGTGACGGAGTAGAGGGCCACGTAGAGGAAGATGGAGAAGAACCAGAAGTTGATGTGGGTGAAAATGTGCATCATGGCATAGAGGATGACCGATGAGGTGGCACGGCTGGCTCCCACGTAAGGGGTCAGCTCCATGATACGGTAAGGCTCGCCACCCATCAGCCCCATGGGTGTGGCGTAGTTGAGGGCAAAGCCCGAGATGGTGAACTTGTAGATGCGCCAGAAGGAGACGGGGCAATCCCGCCCGTCACGGATGATGACGTACCACGCCAGGGCATTGAGCAGATAGATGAACACCCACAAGCCCACGATGGCGGGAAACCACCGCCCGGCCTTCAGGAGATTCTGCCAAAGCTCGGAGTAGTCCATCTCGAAGGTGCAGAGCATCAGTACAATGGCTGCAATGCCGAAGATGAGGAAGATGTTGCGGTACTTCTGCTTCATGCCTCGCCCTCCTCACTCAATTGGTGTGTCAGACGGGCGCACAACGCCTCGTGGCGTCCGCGCATATAGAAGAAGAGCACGTTCATCACCGTCACCTCGAAGAGGAAATATACCCAAGGCACACCAGTCAGCACCACCACAAAGAGCACGATGGCACGGGTGTTGAAGGTGAGTATGTTGGCCCACTTCATCAGTGGCAGGCTCCCCTTGCGGAACTCGTCGCGAAGGGTTTGGGGCACATTGCCCGCATACTTCGCGTTCACCAGGGCAAAGAAGCGCTGGAAGCGCGGAGTCATCTGCTCCTGCGAGTGGGTGTAGTTGCCATAGAAGAAGTGGAAGAGTTTGAACCAGAAGTGCCCCTTCCAAGGAGCCTCGCGGAAAAGGCGGCGTTGCCGGGCAGAGTTGTCCAGTTCGCTACCCTCCTTCCCCTTGAGGAAATAGAGGTGGATGTTGCGGTAATAGTCGGCCAAAGCACACTGCTTGCTATGGCAGATGAAGCCCGAGAAAGCAGCCAGGAGCCATATCCACACACCCCACGTGGGAGTCAGGCGCAAGCAGATGAAGAAGTAGATGGAGAAGAACCACACATCGCCCGCAAAACCATCGAGAATGCGCCCCCACAGGGTCTTCTGCCCCGTCATGCGGGCCAATTGCCCGTCGGCACTATCGTAGTGGTTTGCCCACACGAGCAGGAGCACACCGATGAGGTTCAGCCTCCAATCCGTGAAATAGAAGAAGTATCCCGCCCCCGCCCCCAAGATGATGGAGAGGATGGTCACCACATTGGGGTGCACATGCAGGGCCTTGAAGAACAAGGCCCACAGGTAACCGATGGGGCGATTGAAGTAGATGTCGAAGCGCTCCTCTGTGTCGAGCGACTTGTAGGTGGAGGCAATGCCTCGTTTGTTCGTTGTTGTCATAAGTAGTTCTTTATTTAGAGAGGACCCTCCCCCTTACCCCTCCACAAGGGAGGGGAGTGAAATGTCTTGCCCTTATTGCCAAAGCTATCTACTCCTTCCCCTTGGGGAAGGTTGGGATGGGGTCCGAAGGTTGGGATGAGGCTTTTATTTCTGTCCAATCCTCCTAGCAATCGCCCTTGCAGCCTCATCGCGACAAGGGGCAAAGCTAGGCCAGTCGTTGAAGTCTATTATCTGCATGGAGCCATCGGCCTTCACCACGGCATCGCCTCCATAGACGGGCACGTCCAACACACGCGCGGCCTCATCGGCACACTCCTTCAGCTGGGCAGGATCGAAGGGAAGGCCTTGTGCCTGTCCATTGATGGCCTCCAAGCCAAACTTGCTGTGCGAGTCGGGCGAAGGGTAGAACCAATGGAAGAAGGGGTCGTCCTGCACACCATAGAACTTCACTAGGTCGCCCTCGAGGTGCTCGTTGATGACCACGGAAGGGATACCCCTCTCGTGCATGTCGGCCACCACCCGGATGGCCTCATCGCGCGTGGACGCATAGCAGACGTCCTGCTTCACCACGACGTGCGAGTCGCCCCGCTTGAGCCAGCAGGGAAAGGTGACTTCCATGGGGAGAGGCTCGTCCGTGGCCATTATCCAACTCCGTGGATGAGGCACCTTGTGGGCAAGCAAGAGTTCCGTCATGGGACGACGCACACAATTCAGTATGCCTCGCGGAGAGTTGGTGATGCGCACTCCCCTCGCCTCCCAATCCATCAGCAGGGCAAGGGTATGTTTGTCGCGTGCCATCGTCACCACCACCTCGGGAAGTCCGTCCAAGGGAGTTTGGGCAAACTTGTCCAACGAGGCACTGGAGAACTCGTCCTCGGTGTACGAATGTACAGTGTGCCCCATGCGGAGCAACTCCTCCATTACCTTATTATATATAGCAGCATCGTTTCCCACATGGTTGGGCGAGAAACGGGTGCCACGACTGATGCCGATGATGTTCATGTTTTCTTTCTTTTTGTTTGGGGTGAAGGAGTCAGGAGTTCGGGAGTGAAGGAGTACAGGAATCGGGAGTTCAGGAGTGAAGGAGTACAGGAGTTCAGACAATAGTAAAGACCATTGGATTCTTCACTCTTCATTTTTCACTCCCAATAACTCTGCTCTCTCCCCCTTGGGGGGAGTTGGAGGGGGCTTCTTCGTTCTTCACTCTTCACTAGTAGCTAGTAACTAGTAGCTAGTCACTAGTAGCTCGTAAAAACTCTTCCGCCTTCACAATGTCCCCGGCATGGTCCACATCCACAATCTTGCTGAACGGCCAGGCCTTGAGGTGGAGCCCGTCTGCCACCAGCTGGCGTTGGAAATTGCGCATACGCGACAAGCCCTCATCCATGCATCGGTGCAGGGTTTCCAAGGCTTTGGGGGTGAGGCAATAGATACCGCCCGAGATGTATCGGCAATCGGGCGTTGGCTGGTCGTGAAAACCGGTGATACTGAGGTCATCGGTGGTGGAGATGTAGAGGGGTTTCTCGTCGTCCACATAGTCGGTGACGGCCATCAACCCATCGGCCTCCGAGGTGCGGAAGGCCTGGATGTAGCGGGCAAACTCCTCCTCGCGGAAGATGGTGTCAACGGTGGTGAGGCAGAATCGCTCCCCCTCCAGCAGATGACTTATCTCATAGAAGCTGTGCATGGAGCTGGGCGTGGTCTTCACCACCAGTTCAATGGGCAGTTCTTCACACAAGCGGGTCAGAAACTCCTTTGTTTCGGGTACAAGGTCATTAATGATGACCACCACCCTATGGGCCCCTTGTCGCATGAAGATGCGGACGAGGCGCTCTATCATGGCCTCACCATTCAGTTCCACCAAGGGTTTGGGTTTGGCCACCCCCTCTTGTGCCAGGCGCGAGCCTTCACCGGCCGAGATGATTGCAAAGTTCATGATTCTTTTAATGAGGTTCGGGTGTGCAGGAGTACAGGAGTGCAGACAATAGCATGGTTTGCCAATGTGCAAGAGTATTGTCTGACCTCCTGCAACTTCTGAACTCCTGAACTCCCTCCTATTTCTGATTACTCTTCGTCCAACTTCAGCTTGTGGCTATCGTCGCGCTTCTCGTGATACTGCTTCTTCAACGGGTTGCGGTGTGCCTCGGCATCTGCCAGACGGCAACGATAGACATCCAAAGCCGTGTAGATGGCATGGCGCATGGATGCTTCCGAAGCCACGCCCTTACCGGCTATGTCGTAAGCCGTGCCGTGGGCAGGCGATGTGCGCACGATGGGGAGTCCGGCCGTATAGTTCACACCTTCCTCCATGGCCAGTGCCTTGAAGGGAGCCAGTCCCTGGTCGTGATACATGGCCAGAATGCCATCGAACTTGGTGTACTGCTCCGAGCCGAAGAATCCGTCGGCAGGGTAAGGGCCGTAGCAGAACATGCCCTTCTCCTTCAGTTCGGCCATAGCCGGGATGATGACCTCCTGCTCCTCCTTGCCGATGAGTCCCTCGTCGCCGGCATGAGGGTTGAGGGCCAGTACGGCAATGCGGGGTTTGCCGATACCGAAGTCCTGACGGAGCGATTTCTCGAAGATGGTGAGTTTCTCCTGGATGAGCTCCTTGGTGATGGTGGAGGCAATCTCTCCCACAGACACATGTCCGGTGACGAGTGCCACACGAAGCTCGTCCTTCATCAGTATCATCAGGGCCTTCTGTCCGTCGCCCACACGCTCCTGGATATATTCGGTATGGCCGGGGAAGTGGAAGTTCTCGGCCTGTATGGTATGCTTGTTGATGGGGGCTGTCACCAGCACGTCGATAAGCCCCTCGCGATAGTCGGCCAATGCACGCTCGAGGGCGTCCAGTGCGGCCTTGCCAGCCTCTTCGGTGGGCTTGCCCAACTCCACCTTCACCTCGTCGTCCACACAGGTGAGGACATTCAGCTTCTGCTTCTGCGCCTCGGAGGCATTATTGATGATGGTAAAGTTGGTCGTGCAATCAATAGCCTTGCGGTGATAGGCCGCCACCTTGGGCGAGCCATATACGATGGGGATACAGAAGTCCAGCATGGTGGGGTCTTCAAAGGCTTTGAGGATGACCTCGTAGCCCACTCCGTTCACATCGCCGTGGGTGATGCCCACTCTCAGTTTTTCGCTCATAGTCATGTTATTTATTAGTCCCTCGCCACCTTGTCAGAAAGAGGGGAGGCCGAGGGTTTGTTATGTTATAGGTTCATTGTCATGGAGTTCTCACTCCTTAGGAGAGCCAGCGGGAGCCTGTTCCTCCTCGACACCCTCCACATCATTGCCTAGGGCTGAAGCTTCGGCCTCTTCACCAGGCAACACCAGGGTGTAGAGGGCTGCCTCCATGCGGCGCATGATGTCGCGCTTCTTGCGTCCGGGTGAATAGACAAAGGCTTCGGACACAATGACGCGCTGGTTCTTCTCGTCCACACGGACGTGCGACACGAAGGGGCCTCCCATGACGGCTCCCTCCATCTCCCAAAGGCCCTTCACCTCCTGCGCATACTTGCCACGCACGGCTATGTTGCGGCTGACGAGGTACGAGGTGTCGGTGGCCATGTACGACCCGTCGAGCGGGCCGGGCAGGTTGGCCTTCATGAAGGAGTCGCGTTTGTGCACGAAGTAGTCCATGGTGAAGGTCTCCTTATCGGTGAAGGGATAGGAATAGATGACAAAGTTGAGGTCGTCCCGCTCGCGGTTGGTGGTGGCCCACAGGAAGTCCACACCCCGCTTGTAGTTCTCCAGGTCTTCGGGCACATGCACCGTGCATCCGAACTTCTCCTTGACCAACTGGTCCACCAGCAGGCTGTATCCCCGGTCGAGGAGTTTCACCTGGCGGTTCATCTCCACACGGGTGAAGAAATCGACAATGGTCTGCTTGTGCTTGCCCACATACTCGGCCAACGCCTCTTCACTGGGTGCCTGTATGGTCATTATCATCTGGGGGGCAGCATGCACGTCGCGCGAGAACTTGAACTTCACCTGCGAGTATATCTTGCTGATGTTCACCATGATGATGTTGCGGAAGAGGCCGAAGGTGCGGTCCATCTGCTGCTCATTGATCTGCATGATGCGGAAGGAGCGCTCGCTCTGTGGCAATCCGGGCACATCGGTGTCCAGTGCCTCAAAGACGGCACGTCCGGCCGGACGGTTCCACATGGAGTCGTTCATCACTACCAGCATCTCATAGGGTCGTCCGCTGGATACGGGGGTCATCAGGCTGTTGCCCCCTTCCTTGCACCCCACCAAGGCCATCAGGGCCATCAGCAGGAGGGCACAGGTTGAAAGTCTTTTCTTCATATCGTTCTTTGTTATTGCTGAAACTATTGATACCATAGGAACAGGCGGCACTATACGCCTATAGTTCCCACAGGGTTCTCGCTATCGCCCCCCTCCTTCCGCATGGTGGAGAGCATGCCGCAGGCTGCCCAGATGTCCTCGCCCCTGCTGGCTCGGATGGTGGTGAAGACTCCGTGTTGGGTCAGATAGTCGCGCAGGGCTGTCATGGCCTCCATGTCCACACCTTCCAATGGCACACCGGGTATGGCATGGAAGCGGATGAGATTGATGCGGCACTCCACTCCCTTGAGCAGGCGCACCAGTTCACGGGCATGAGCCGGCGTGTCGTTCACCCCACGGAAGACGATGTACTCGAAGGAGAGTCGGCGCTGATGGGTGAAGTCGTAGCGACGGAGCAGCTCCATCATGTCGGTGATGGAACAGGCGCGCTCGGCAGGCATCAGCTGGAGGCGTTCTTCGGGGAAGGGGTTGTGCAGGCTGATGGCCAGGTGACACTCGCTCTCGTCCAAGAAGCGCTGCAGTCCACGGCGCACTCCTACGGTGCTGACGGTGATGCGCTTGGGACTCCATGCCAGGCCATAGTCGGCCGTCATCAGCTGGAGGGCACGCAGGACATTGTCGATGTTGTCAAAGGGTTCGCCCATGCCCATGAGCACCACATTGGTGAGGGTCTCACTCTCGGGGATGGAGAGCACCTGATTCAGTATCTGCGCAGCCGTCAGATGGGCACTGAAGCCCTGCTTGCCGGTCATGCAGAAGAGGCAGTTCATCTTGCACCCCACCTGGGACGAGACACACAGGGTGGCCCGCGTCCCATCCTCGGCAGGGATATAGACCGACTCTACGGCTCCTGCACTGCCCACCTGGAAGAGGTACTTCACTGTGCCATCCACCGAACGCACGGCTTCGATGGGGGCCTCGCGACCCACTACGTACAGCTGGCTCAGTGCCTCGCGATGACGCAGGGAGATGTTGGTCATCTCTCCGATGGTGGCCACACGCTTGGTGTAGAGCCACTGGGCCATCTGCTTGGCTGCAAAGGCAGGCATACCCACACGGGCTGCCACCTGCTTCAGCTCTTCTATAGTCAACCCCAAAAGGGGTGTCTTTGTTCCGTCCATACCTTATTATATATACAACAAGGGTGCAAAGATAGTGGAAACCGAGGAAAGGACAAAGAGAATGAAAGCTTTTTTATCACCCGAGCCGACCCGATGCACACCAAAGCCTGACGTCACTCACCGGCAGACGACAAAAAAGGGAGGCTCCCACCATCATGTGGGGCCTCCCTTACCATACACTCACCTGTCCTGACCACTCTCAGGACTCAGGGAAAATCAAAGCGGATTGTTTCCATCATCGTTTCCGCTACCACTGGAGCTACCTCCGCTACTGCTACCACTGTCACTGGCTTCACCCATTGCCAGACGGTAGTCGGCCACCGAGGCATAGCGCACTCCATCCTTCAACACTCCGCCGTTCTCATAGGTCAGGTTGTTGATGACTTTGGTTCTCAGTTCCTTGTCCGGAGTGAACAGGATACGGGGTTCCTTAATCATCTGACTGGGCAGGAACTCAGCGATGTCGCTTGTCCCTTCGCTCCTGAATGACATGCGGAAGCTACCCAATCCAGGCACCTTCACCGTGTGCCCCTGCAAGATCTGCTGGGGAATGAAGTTGGCCAAATGCTCCATGGCTGCCTCCATTTCGATAGGTGCTGTACTGGTGTTGGCCGTAGCTGCACGCGTCAGGGCCTTACCTGTCATAGCGGTTTCTGTACTCGGTACTGCGTACCATTTCATGGCGCCCTCTGTACGTTTCTGAGGGTTCGCTCTTTGAACGAGAGTAAATTTGATACTCATAACAATTAAAAATTTTTAGTTAAACAATTAAACAAATATCTCAGTCGTACGTTCTCCCTTCAACCTCTCAAAAGGTGGTGCTGACAACTCACGTGAGTTTGCTCTGACGACTCACGTGAGTTTCCATGGCCAACTCACGTGTGTTGCTAACGATGACTCACGTGTGTTTCCACACCCGACTCACGTCAGTTCGTTTCGAGCTCTTCAAAGTGCTGTCAAGCGACACTCTCTCAAAAGTTTCCAGAATTTGATACTTCGTTGATTCTCAACTCATCCCGACTTCTCTTGGTCGGAGGAATGGGGGTTTGACTGACTATTATCCTACAACATTCCGAGGTCTCTCCCTATTCTTGCTTGCAAAGGTAGAGAGTTTTTTTCACATATGCAACACCTATAACACTTTTTTTTACATCAGTATAACAAATTTATTTATTCCTGCCCCTCCCTTCGGAGGAGAAACCAAGAAATTTTCAAAAAACAGGCCTTTTGCTTTGAATTTCCCGAAAGTTATATTATCTTCGCACCCTATATTATATAATAAGGTATAGAGACTGACATTATGAATGCACAAATTGACTGTTTCCTGCCCTTCAACTCGTGGCAGGATGCACTGCCTACCATAGAGCAACT
Organism: Bacteroidaceae bacterium; assembly: GCA_017516265.1. GTDB lineage: Bacteria > Bacteroidota > Bacteroidia > Bacteroidales > Bacteroidaceae > Phocaeicola_A. Next base: position 14,631 of record JAFXDL010000028.1, on the reverse strand, counting down.
GAGGGAATGTCCCCTCGTGGGCACCATCTACCTGCTGTGCCCCACCCGACCCGACAGAAATACCCCTACTCCCGAAAGGTGCCAGATACTGCACTGCGACACTCCGCTAACCTGCTTCAGCAACCTGCAACTGATGACACGTTGCCAGCGCGGAGAGTATTGCCTGATAGTGACCACCCCCGAACCCATAAGACTGGGATACCGGGCCATCGAACGGATGTTGCAAGTGGCAGAGAACACTCAGGCCGGACTGGTGTATGCCGACTACTACGTGCAGGACGGCGACCAACGGACACCACACCCCCTCATTGACTATCAGCGGGGAAGCGTGCGGAGCGACTTCGACATGGGTCACCTGCTGATGGTGCACCACCAGCAGCTGTCCACGGCTGCCTATCTGGCAGAAGACGAGAAGTTGTACCCCGACATGAGGTACTCGGGCCTGTATGCCCTCACCCTCAGCTGGTTCGCCTCTGGCAAACCGATGCCCGTGCACATCAGCGAACCACTATACAGCATCGGATGTACTGACCGACGCACATCGGGCGAGAAGCAGTTCGACTATGTGAACCCGGCCCAACTGGATGTGCAGCGCGAGATGGAGATGGTGCTGAACCACCACCTGAAGGAACTCGATGCATACATCCCCGAAAAGGAGCTCTATAGCCCCGACCTGACTGAGGGCGAATTTCCCGTAGAAGCCTCGGTCATCATCCCCGTCAGAAACCGCGTGCGCACCATTGCCGATGCTGTCCGCTCGGCCCTCAGCCAAGAGGCCGGCTTTGCCTACAACGTCATCGTGGTGGACAACCACTCGACCGACGGCACCACCGACCTGCTGGCCACGCTGGCCCGTGAGGACCAACGGGTGGTACACCTCATCCCCGAGAGGGACGACCTGGGCATCGGCGGATGCTGGAGCCTGGCCATACACCACCCGCAGTGCGGACGATTTGCCGTGCAGCTGGACAGCGACGACCTCTACAGCGGGCCCGACACGCTGCTGAAGATGGTCACCGCCTTCTACGAACAACGCGCTGCCATGGTCATCGGCTCGTACCGCATGACGGACTTCAACCTGCAGACCCTGCCACCGGGAGTCATCGACCATCGCGAATGGACACGCGAGAACGGGCACAACAACCTGCTGCGTGTCAACGGTGCCGGTGCACCACGCGCATTCTTCACCCCCGTACTGAGACGCGAAGTGGAAATCCCCAACATCAGCTATGGCGAGGACTATGCCATCGGACTGACACTGAGCCGCACCTTCCGCATCGGACGGGTGTGGGACGTGGTCTATCTGTGTCGCCGGTGGGAAGGAAACTCTGACGCCAACTTGACCCAACAACAGGTGAACGCCAACAACCTGCTGAAGGACAAGCTGCGCACCATAGAACTGCAGGCACGCTCGGGCCAAGAGCCTATCATGATAACGAACGACGAAGAACCTGCTGAGGGACGAAGAAAGGAGACCCCGGAGGGATTCATCATCCAAGAGAACCCGCGCCGCATCAAGTCGGCCACTGCTGACATCAGCCAGGTGGGCCGGAGGGAGTGTTTCCTGTGCAAGAAGAACCGTCCGCAGGACCAGCTGAGCCAGGGAAAGGGGCGCAACTTCACCGTGCTGGCCAACCCGTACCCCGTACTGGAGAACCATACCACCATCGTGGCCAATGCACACGTGCCACAGACCCTCCTGCCACAACTGAACACCATGCTGGACATCGTCGAACAGGAGGAAGAGGGCATCATCTGCTTCTACAACGGTCCCAAGTGTGGAGCCTCAGCACCCGACCACGCACACCTGCAGGCCGGGTACGTGGACGAACTGCCCCTGTTTGACGATGCATACGAGATGGAGGCCGTGGCCGTATCGCCCGAGAAGTACCTCGAACTGAGCGAAACACTGGACATGACAACCGACTACCCCTGCCCCGTATTCCGCTTGAAGGGATTCACCGACAGGCTGAACAGCCGCCCGCTGCTCCGCATCCTGCTGGAGTCGCTCCCCAAGGTGGAAGGCGAAGACGAACCACGCATGAATGTCATCTGCCGCAAGGACTACTTCGGATACAATCTCTGCATCATCCCCCGCTCGAAACACCGTCCCGACTGCTACAGTGCCCAAGGAGACGGGCAACTGCTCATCAGCCCCGCCGCACTGGAAATGGCCGGCCTGTTCCCCATCGCACGCACTGAGGACTATGACCGCATGGACGAACAGCAGGTGAAGGACATCCTGAGCGAAGTGGGCATCACCCCGGAAGAGGCCTACGAAGTGGCCGCCCGCGTCAAGGAGAAAATGGAGCACTACGAGGAGTATCTGACCGAGAGCGACCGCACCCTGATAAAGAACGGAAGCAACTTTCAGAAGCACCTCCCCTTTTGACTCAATGAAAGACCCTTCTGAAACACCCATCCCATAAGCATGAAAACAATGAAAGAACCAGAAATAAGCGTTGGAATCGTCAACGCACAGGAGATCAACTTCTCCCTCAACATGAACTACTCGGCCAAAGGGGGCACCTACCGGGGCGAGGAGACCGTATCCTTCTCGGAAGGTGGCATCCTATGGCGCGGAAACCTCTATCAGGAACTGACCTTCACACCCATGGAAGAGGGAGCTTCCTTTTCGCTCTACAACGTCACCATCGGCATCAACTTCCACTGGGAACGGCAGGAGACACAAATCTTCCAAGGCACTCTGAAACTGGTGGTGGAGGAAGGCAAGATAACGGCCATCAACATACTGCCCGTGGAGGACTACCTCATCAGCGTCATCTCCTCCGAGATGAAGGCCACCTCGCCACTGGAGTTCCTGAAAGCCCATGCCGTAGTGAGCCGCAGCTGGCTCTATGCCCAGATGGAGAAACGACGCTCGCTCTCGGGCAAGGAACACGGAGGCTTCTTCTCCCTCATCAAGAGCGACACGGAGTACGTGCGCTGGTATGACCGCGAGGACCACACCATCTTCGACGTATGTGCCGACGACCACTGCCAACGATACCAGGGTATCACCAAAGCTACCAAGGAGACTGTGGTGCAGGCCGTGCAGGCCACCCGCGGACAGGTGATGATGATGGACGGAGAAATCTGCGACGCACGTTTCCACAAATGCTGCGGCGGAGCCACCGAAGAGTTTGAGGCCTGCTGGGAAGACAAGCACTACCCCTATCTGGAAGCCACACGGGACACCGCACCAGACAAAAACATACCACTGCCCGACCTCACCCAAGAAAGTGAAGCAGACAAGTGGATACGCTCGGCGCCACGTGCCTTCTGCAACACACAGAACAAGCGCGTGTTGGCACAAATCCTCAACCACTACGACCAGGAGACCACCGACTTCTACCGCTGGCAGGTGAGATACACACAGAAGGAGTTGGCCGAACTCATCCGCACACGCACGAAGACGGACTATGGGGACATACTGGACCTCATCCCCGTACAACGAGGCAAGAGCGGACGCATCATACGCCTGCAAATCGTAGGCAGCAAGAGGAGCATGTGCATAGGCAAGGAACTGGAGATACGACGCACACTGTCAGACAGCCACCTCTTCAGCTCGGCTTTCGTGGTGGACAAGGAGAATGTCAAAAAGGGAATACCCGCCTCCTTCCTGCTCACCGGAGCCGGATGGGGACACGGAGTGGGACTCTGCCAGATAGGTGCAGCCGTCATGGGCGAACGCGGATACCGCTACGACGAAATCCTGCTCCACTACTACAAAGGTGCAGAGGTGAAGACCATGTATTGACCCCTGCCTCTCCCACAGAGTTATCCCAAGGCTTCAGCCCCTCTAGAACCTCTAGAATTTCTAGATTCTCTAGAATTTCTAGAATCTCTAGAAACTCTAGTTTCTCTAGACCTTCTAGAATCCCTAGGACCAACCCTTTACCCCCCAAAAAAGCAATGAAAACAACCCGTACCCCGTGGGCCTGGATTCCCACACTATACTTCTCAGAAGGACTGCCCTACTTCGCTGTGATGTCCATGGCCGTCATCATGTACCAGAACATGGGCCTCAGCGACAAGGAAGTGGCCTTCTACACCAGCTGGCTGGGCACCCCATGGATAATCAAACCTCTATGGAGCCCCTTCATCGACCTCATCCGCACCAAGCGTTTCTGGGTGCTCTGTATGCAAGCTCTGATGGCTGCCGCCTTCGCCTGTATAGCCTTCTTCCTGCCCACCTCGTTCTTCGTGCAAGCCACCATGGCGTGCTTTGCCCTGATGGTCTTTGCCAGTGCCACCCACGACATTGCCGCCGACGGATACTACATGCTGGCTCTCTCCACCAAGGACCAGTCCTTCTTCGTGGGCTTGCGCAACACGTTCTATCGCTGTGGAAGTATCTTCGGACAGGGTGTACTGGTCATGTTGGCCGGCCTGCTGGCCGAAGGACACATCATCCCCTCCATCAAGGGAAATGTAGCATTGGCATGGGCTTTGGTCTTCTACCTGATGTGCGCCATCTTCATCGGCCTCTTCCTCTACCACAGTCTGGCCATGCCTAAAGCCGAAGCCGAAACACTCCCCAAGAGCAGCGTCAAAGAACTGATGCGCAACTTTCTGGACACCGTGGTCACCTTCTTCCAGAAGAAGCACATAGGCACGGCACTCTTCTTCATCCTCACCTATCGGTTGGGCGAATCACAATTAGGAAAGATTGCCCCCTTATTCGTTTTGGCCTCACCCGAAAAAGGCGGATTAGGCCTGAGCACCACCACCGTGGGAGGCATCTACGGCACACTGGGAGTCATAGCCCTGCTTCTGGGCGGCATCGTAGCCGGTATCATGGTAAGCCGAAAGGGACTGAAATACTGGATTCTTCCCATGGCATTAGCCATCAATGTCCCTGACATCCTATACGTCCTACTGGCTTGGACACGATGCACCGACTTATGGATAGTGGGCACCTTCGTTGCCATCGAACAGTTTGGATACGGCATTGGATTTGCAGCCTACATGCTTTACCTCATCCACTTTGCCCAAGGACCCTACAAGACAGCACACTATGCCCTGGCCACCGGATTGATGGCTGCCGGCATGAGCCTGCCAGGCATGATAGCCGGCTACATGAGCGACTGGCTGGGATACACCCACTTCTTCGCCTTTGTCTGCCTCTGTACCATCCCTGGCATCATCGCAGCCCTGGTTATCCGCAAACAACTCCCAGCCTCCTTCGGCAAAGAAGGATAAGGGACTCTCCTAAGAGTTCCAACCACTATAGGAACTATCGTCCCTATAGCCATCCCCAAAACTATAGTCACTATAGATACTATAGAAACTATAGCCACTATAGAAACTATTGGAACTATAGTCACTATCACCCCTCACCCTCCACAAAAGACACCCCCTCCGCCTGAAGCTATTCTTCAAGCAGAGGGGGTGTTTCTTCTTATAGGGGTGTTTCTTCTTATAAAGGAAAAGGGCAACCTTCAACCTACATGTTTCCGGGTAAAGCCCCAAAGACTACTCTTCCTCATCATCCTCATCATCCCAATCGAAGTCAAAATCGGACTCAAAAGAGGGAGTGACAAAGTCGTCCATCGCACGACGGTCCTTCTTGGTCGGACGTCCAGTACCACGGGCACGGTCAACAAATCCACTGATACGGCTCATCTCCAACAACTCATACTGGGCAGCCGGAGTAACATTCTCCATCACTTCGGGCACCAGTTTGGCTCCCACACGATTCTCAATGGGCTGCAACACCTTGAAAGAATATGTAATGGGGGACTTCTTGACCTCCACCACATCTCCAGGACGAACCACACGCGAGGGCTTGACCTGCACGCCGGCCACCATGACACGACCTTTCTTACAGGCATCGGCAGCTATGGTGCGAGTCTTGAACACACGCACGGCCCACAGCCACTTATCTATACGAGCTTCTACTTTAGACACTGTTTTATCTACCATTTACCATGTACCTATTACCATTTACAACCACTACCATGTGGGCCATACTGCCTCCCATGGCGAGTGGTACATTGTACATGGTATTTGTACACGAAGTTATTTCTTATTGAACTGATTCATCGTAATGGCCATACCCGCCAGACAGAAACTCTTGATGATGTCCACGGCGACAGACACCCGCTCGGGCATAGTCTTCATATCTTCGTCCGTAAAATGGCCAAGCACAAAATCTATCTGATGTCCGCGAGGAAAGTCATTACCTATACCAAAGCGCAGACGGGCATACTCCTGAGTACCTAGAGTGGCTGCTATATGCTTCAAGCCATTATGGCCGGCATCACTTCCTTTGGGCTTGAGACGGAGGGCTCCGAAAGGAAGTGCCAAGTCATCCACCACTATCAGCACATTCTCCAAAGGCACCTTCTCCTGCTGCATCCAATAGCGCACAGCATTGCCACTGAGATTCATGTAGGTAGAAGGCTTCAACAACACCAGTTGACGCCCTTTGATGGACATGTTGGCCACAAAACCGTAACGACGGTCAGCCCAAGTCACTCCAGCATCCTTGGCCAGTGCATCCACCACGTTAAAACCTATATTATGACGGGTGTCACGGTATTCGTCACCGATGTTACCCAATCCGACAATCAAGTACTTCATTATTGAGAAAAGAATGAAAAGTAAAGCGTAAAGAGTAAAGAGTAAAGAGTGAAAAGTGAAGAGTGAAGAATCAAATAGTGCTTGCACACTATGATTCCTCACTCTTCATCCTTATCTCTTTACTCAGAAAGAGTCTTATCCTTGCTGTGCTCTTGCACCACGAGCAGCACGTGTCAACTGAACGGCGCAAACCACAACTTCCTTAGAGTTAACCAACTCAAGACCCTCGTAGTTCAACTCGCCAACCTTGATAGTCTTACCAAGACCAAGAGAAGTAACGTCAACAACCAACTTCTCGGGAATCTTATCGTATGTAGCACGAACTTTCAGCTTACGCATCTGCAACTGGAGCTTACCACCGGCACGTACACCTTCTGCCAAACCTTCGAGGGCAACGGGCACTTCCATAACGATGGGCTTCTCATCTGTAATCTGATAGAAATCGATGTGGAGGATACGGTCTGTAACAGGGTGGAACTGAATGTCCTTCAACACAGCCTTGCAAGCCTTGCCATCGATAACGAGATCTACAGAGTAGATGTGGGGAGAATACACGAGGTTACGAACTTCGTCATTAGTCACTGTGAAGTGAGTAGCAACGGGCAAATTGTTCTCGCCACGTTCAACACCATACAATACAGCAGGGATGCTGTCAGCCTTGCGGATTTCGCGAGTTGACTTCTTGCCAACTACAGGTCTCGCAGTACCTTTGATTTCAATTGTTTTCATTGTTCTTTTAATTAATTGTGTTACTCTAAATTAAGTTATCAATTACTGCTTAATTCACCATCACACGGGGGTGCTACCACCCTACGATGCTTCAAAAGCGGGCGCAAAGGTAGCACTTATTATTGACATATCAAAACTTTAGCGACTTTTTTGACTTCCCAAGCCAAAAGTAACCATAAAAGAGATACAGTTATCCGACTCCTATCTTAGAAATCAATATCTATTTTGATTGGAGTATCATCAATTGTCCCTCCGTCATTCTCATCAGGAGCGACATCCGACACATGGGCGACACGTGAAGGAGATGCCCCCTGACGCTCTACGATATAACCTATGGCATCAGACAAACCGTTTGCAAACTTTTCAAAATCTTCACGATAGAGGAATATCTTATGCTTCTCAAAATTTACCTGGACATTATCGCCCTCACCCGAGAAAGTCTTCTTACTCTCCGTAATTGCCAAATACATTTCCTCATTGCGGCTTTTCTTCACATCAATGTAATAGATGCGCTTTCCAGCCTTGATTGCCTTTGAATACACTATATCCTTATCCGCACCTTCGGATACCGGACCTTTTTTCACTGATTCTTCCATAACAATTCTTCCCAAATATGTGCAATTATATTTATCGGCTCCAAAATTGCTTATTTTATTTGGAAAACACAAGAAAATCGTGAAAAATCTTCATTCCAAAGGCTACTTTTCGGAAAAAGGCGCATCTATCTATCAAAAAAAGGCTGCAGAAGTTGGCTAAATCAATAATAATATTTACTTTTGCAACTCAATTCAATAGATATACTTTAATTTTAGGATATATTATGATAAACAGAGCTCTAATCCGTTTAAAAATCGTACAAATAGTCTATGCCTACTATCAAAACGGAGGCAAGAATTTGGAAACAGCCGAAAAAGAATTATTCTTCAGCCTCTCAAAGGCATATGATCTCTATAATTACCTGTTGTTGCTCATTGTCGCTATCACCCAATATGCCACCAAACGCATTGAAATGGGCAAGAACAAACTCCGTCCGACCAAGGAGGAACTGCTTCCGAATATGAAATTCGCAGAAAATCGTTTTGCAGCCCAGCTGGAAGTGAACAAACAACTGAACAGTTTTGTTGAAAACCAAAAGAAAAACTGGAATAATGAAGAAGAGTTCATAAAGACTTTCTACAACCGCATAACCGAAAGCGACATTTACAAAGAATATATGGCCGCTGAGACCAGCAGTTATGCAGAAGACAAGGAATTGTGGCGGAAGCTCTACAAGAATCTGGTTTTCTATAATGACGAACTGGACGCCTTGCTGGAAGAACAGAGTCTCTATTGGAACGATGATAAAGAAATCGTGGACACATTCGTACTGAAAACCATCAAACGATTTGATGAAAAGAACGGAGCCAAACAAGAGTTGCTCCCCGAGTTCAAGGACGAGGAGGACAGAGACTATGCCCGCCGTCTCTTCCGACGCACCATCTTGAATGCTGATTATTACTTGCACCTGATGAGTGAAAATGCCCGCAATTGGGATTTGAAACGACTGACCTTCATGGATACAATCATCATACAGATTGCATTGGCTGAAATCACGTCATTCCCCAACATCCCCATCAGTGTGACCATCAATGAATATCTGGAAATTGCCAAGCTTTACAGCACTCCCAAAAGTCCGGCATTCATCAACGGATTGCTGGACGCGGCAATCCACCAATTGAAGAAAGAGGGTAAACTGATTAAAAACTAATCCCACTTTTTTCCCAGGTATAGAAAAAAAGATTTCCTAACCCTAAAAAAATAAATCAGAACAATGAACGTACTTACAGTTATGCTACAAGCAGGAGGAGGCAACTTCTCTATGATTATTATGATGGTAGCCATTTTCGCCATCATGTACTTCTTCATGATTCGTCCGCAACAGAAGAAACAGAAAGAAATCATGAACTTCCGTAACAACCTTACCGTAGGTCAAGAAGTTGTAACAGCCGGTGGCATCTATGGAAAAATCAAAGATTTGGACGTAACTACCGTCACACTGGAAATAGCCTCTGGCGTAAAAATCAAGATAGACCGCAATTCTATCTACGCCAATGCTCAACAAGGAACTAACAACTAAGTCAACAATAGCAAGATGAAAATCTCTAAAGAAGAGGTACTGAACACCTACAAGCATCTTGCTAAAAAAGTATGGAACTTTCTGCAAAGCCCCCAATGCAGAGAGTTCCTCTTTTTTCTTTTTTTTGTATTTATCGCTGCCGCATTCTGGATTCTTCAGACATTGAACGAGACTTATGAGACAGAGATAGCTATTCCCCTACGACTGAAAAACGTACCTGAAAACGTTGTATTCACCAATGATATTCCTTCAAGCCTAAGTCTGAGGGTTGAAGACAAAGGTACCGTACTCACAAATTACATGCTTGGACAGGGGTTCATCCCTCTGACATTGGATTTCAATGACTATAAACAGAAAGGCAATCATATACGCCTCCTCACAACCGACATGGAGAAAACGATTCTCAGTCAACTTGTCATTTCTACCAAACTTCTCGACATCTCTCCCGACACTCTAGAAATTATCTACACCCAAGGAAAAGGCAAGAAACTCCCCGTCAAACTACAAGGAGACTTCTCGGCCAAACGGCAATACTACATTGCAGACATAAACATAACCCCTGATTCCGTCATGGTGTATGCCCCTTCCACATTGTTGGAAAACATGCATACCGTCTATACGCAAATAGAAAATCTGACCGACATAGCAGATACTGTCACTCATACGATACCCTTAGCCTCCGTCAAAGGAGCCAAATTCATTCCTCAACAGGTTGACGTACTGTTCTTTGCTGACATCCTGACCGAAAAGACGGTCACCGTCCCCATTGTTGGCACAGGATTTCCAGCAGGCAAACAGTTGAAAACATTCCCCTCCAAAGCTAACATTACATTCCAAATAGGAATGCACCAATTCAAAGACATCAATGCCGATGACTTCACTGTCTCCATATCCTACAGTGATTTGCAGACAAATACCCCCAACGACCATTGCGAACTGAAAGTAACAAAAGCCCCCGCCAGTGCCAGCCATATACGAATATCACCTGCTAGTGTAGAATACCTGATAGAGCAAGATAACTAACAAAAGCATTCTCGAAAAAGCACCTATGAATACAATTCCAAAAGTACTGGCCGTCACTGGAGGTATTGGTAGCGGAAAATCAGTAGTCTCACATTGCCTGCAGATTATGGGAATCCCCATTTACAATTGCGACAACGAAGCCAAACGTCTGAACAATACTCATCCTAACATTCGACAAGCCCTTTGCACCCTCGTTGGCAACCATGTATATCTGCCAGACGGCTCATTGGACAAAACCGTCCTCAGCCAATATCTCTTTGCCAATACGGAGCACACCGAACAAGTAAATGCCATCGTACACCCAATCGTCAAAGAAGATTTCCTCCAATGGAAACAGCACCAGCATACCCCTTGGGTTGCCATTGAATCCGCCATACTCTACGAAAGCGGATTCTCCAATTTAGCAGATAAAGTCATCACAGTGTATGCTCCCGAAGAGGTTCGTCTGGAAAGAGCCTGCCGTCGTGACCACACTTCTGCTGAAGCCATCCGAGCACGTATGAATAGCCAGATTTCAGACGAAGAAAAATGCAAACTAGCCGACTATACCTTATATAATAACGGTAATCAAGCCATCCTTCCACAAATTTTGGATATTTTAGCTAATTTACTTTGCCTATCTCGCAAGTGAATGTTACTTTTGCCACCGATTTCAATAAATAAACAACTAACAAAATAAAAAAGATACGAATATGTTAAGAACCATTCTGTCCATTTCAGGAAAACCCGGATTATATAAATTAATCTCACGAGGCAAGAATATGTTAATTGTGGAAGCACTTGATGCTACCCAAAAGCGTCAACCTGTACACGGCACCGACAAGGTCATCTCATTGGGCGACATCGCCATGTACACTGATGACGAAGAAGTACCCTTGCGCCAAGTCTTTGCCAATGTAAAAGCCAAGGAAGAGGGGAAACCTGCAACCATTGATCCCAAGAAGGCCAGTGCCAATGAATTGCACGAATACATGGCAGCCGTACTTCCCAACTATGACCGCGACCGTGTGTACAACAATGACATCAAGAAACTTATTACTTGGTACAACATTCTTGTAAACAACAACATGGCCGACTTTGAGGATTCTACCGAAGAGGCTACAACCGATGAATCTGCAGAATAAAAGATAACAGAAAGAAGTGAAGAGTGGAAAATCAGATAGCTTATCCGATTTTCCACTCTTCACTTCTTTATTCGTACAAAAGACACTTTAGTCGGGTTAAAACTCCCGCGTCCATCTTTGCCAACCCGTTTCTGTCGGGATATCCATCACTATGACATCACCTGAAGACATGGATGAAGCATAAGGAGATAAGGGGATGGAGAAATAGGCTTTCTGAGTATAAGCCTGCACATCATCACCAGCATCATGACAAAGCCGCAAGAAGAGCGTCCGACCTCCTGTCGGTGAAGTAGTAAGGCTATCTTCTACAACATAAAAAACATGCTTGCCATTCTGTGCCTTTACTTGTACTATCATATTCAAATAGTCTCCTCCACGCCATAAACTTTGTAAAGTCAAAGGATCAGTCTCCCCCCCCTCCGGGAAAGCATTTTGTGGTTTGGGATACAAGAGAGGGATAGCCTGCAACGAATAAAGCCTTACTCCCCCATCCATAAGTTCGTAGCGCGAAAGAGTACGATAAACGGTATCAGGAGTGACACCTTCAACCTCAATCTCTGTGGAATTGACAATCTCCAGTTTCTTTCCTTCATCGGTCAGCAAATAGTCAAACCGACCATCTGCATCGGTACTGATATCTGCAAACTCACTCAATAGAGAAGGAAAAACGTAATCTTCGTCATCATTAGAGCAAGAGACAAGGCCCATCGTTAGAAACAACAGGCTTACCACTCCTAAAGAAATACTTTTCAATGTTTTCATACGACAGGATTCACTCGGCATCCACGGCCTTCAAATAGTTCTTCACCGGATTGGCATACATGGCCAACATCTTGTCGCGCAAGAAGGCTTCATCCTTATTGGGCAAATCAATCTTGGTCAATTGTCCGGCTATGTACTGTTCAAACATGTCCTTTTCTTCAGCCGTATATTTGTCCGCAAAACGATTCTCACCTGCCAACCAATCATACGCCACATAATTACCCGGATAGAAACGATAACTACTATGGATTTGCTGATCAATCATGCCACTGATAGCAGTAAAAATCTCTGTCTTGGGCATCGTGGGGTCAAGTGCATCCAATTTCTCATTGATACATGGCGTCAATTGGAAATGAATGCGTCCCTTACGACCGAAGATACCCGTCTGCATATTCAGCAGGTCATCCTCACGACTCTTCTTGAAGTCAAGGATATCACGTTTCTGCTGGTATTCCTTCGCCTTCAGATAATCGCAAGGGTCATATTCATACGAAATGGTAGCTGGGGCTATATGAAGCGCCTTCAATCTTTCCACAATAGAGCCTTCACCTCCCATAGCCATCATCTTCAACACACTATCCTGTGTACGGTCGTCCGAATCCTTGGCACGTCCTTCACGTTGGGCAATCCAGATATTCTCCTTCTTTTCATCAATGGCAAAATGCATGTAGCGCGACATACGGGCAGAAGCCTCCAACATCTGACGCATAGTGAGGGCACGTTGCACAATGAATGACTTATTGATACGCACCAACTTCTTTATCCAAGGGAAGATGAGCAGGTTGTCACCTATGGCAATCTCTACGGTATTCTGTCCATTATCGACCAGAAGCACAGAAAGGAGAGCCGAATCAAGTACAATGTCGCGATGGTTGGTAATGAAAGTATGGGGATGTGCATCGCCTTGAATGGCCGTACAATCAATACTCATGCCATCACTACACTTCTTCACCAAATTGTGCAGGAAAGGATAGCAGAAAGCCTTCTGAAACTCCAGGTTGGTTTTACATTGGCGCATCTGCATGGCTATGGCCTCGAAAGGGATACCGGGCATCACCTTTTCTATCACATGACGGAAGGCCTCATCGGCAATCAGTTCTTCATATACGGCAGGAAGTTCCTCGGGAGAATAAGGCCGTATATCGTTGAACTCGGAAGGAATGGGAGACCCACTAGCGGACTCTCCAACTGGGGACTCTCCCCCTTGCCCCTCCCTGTAAGGTAGGGGAGTAGATTGTTTTGAATCTCCTGTTTTATTCATAATCAGATTGATTTTTATTCTTTATAATGTTGTCTCGGGAATAAAGTCAACTTAAACTATTCACTCCCCTCCCTCACAGAGAGGGGTAAGGGGGAGAGTCCCCAATTTATCTTCAATTATCTCCGTCATCACATCCTTGATGTCAAGGCCTGCGGCGCACACCTGCTGGGGAATAAAGCTGGTAGCGGTCATACCCGGTGTGGTGTTCACCTCCAAAAGGTTAATCTTAGAGCCTTCCGTAATGAAATAGTCAATGCGGATAATGCCTTGCGCACCGATGATGTCATATACGGCCGAAGTCAGCGCCCACACACGGTCACGTACCTCATCAGGGATACGGGCGGGAGTAATCTCCTCCACCTGTCCGTTGTACTTGGCGTCATAGTCGAAGTACTCGTTATGGCTCACCACTTCGGTGATGGGAAGCACCACGTTCTTACCTTTTACCTTATAACATCCGCATGAGATTTCTGTTCCGTCAAGGAAAGCTTCAATCACCACCTCATCGGCCTCTTCAAAGGCTTTGGCAATAGCGGGTTGGATGTCTTCGGGGGTCTTCACCTTGGTCACTCCGAAACTGCTTCCGCCCAAACTGGGTTTTACGAAACAGGGAAGGCCTATCTTCTCCACCACATCGGCATCAGTGATTGTTTGTCCCTTGCGAAGCATCAGCGACTCGGCCACACGCACACCAAAGCCTTTCAGGTACTGGTTGCAAGCAAACTTGTTGTAGGTGAGCGATGCGGCAAACACGCCACAACATGAATATGGAATGCCCAACATGTCGAAGTAACCTTGCAAACGCCCGTCCTCACCAGGGGTACCGTGGATGGTAATATAGGCAAAATCGAATTTCACCTTCTGCCCATCGAGCATGAAGCTGAAGTCGTTTCGGTCGATGGGCAATTCTGTGCCATCGGTCAGTTGCACGTGCCAATCCTGTCCGTGCATCACTACTATATATAAGGTGTATTTCTCATTGTCGATAAACGAATAGATACCTTGCGCACTACGCAAAGAGACTTGGT
>JAFXDL010000027.1 GCA_017516265.1 Bacteroidaceae bacterium | reverse complement strand
GGCAACCACTTTGTCCTTGCCTTCTGCAAAGTACTCGTTACATACATCTGTAGTGATAGTGAAGCCCGGAGGTACGGGTACACCAATCAGGTTCATTTCGGCAAGGTTAGCACCTTTACCACCCAACAGATTTCTCATGTCTGCTTTACCTTCAGCTTGTCCGTTACCGAAGGTGTAGACTCTTTTTTTGTCCATACTGTTTGATTTAGTAATTTTAAAAATTAATAAATATGTTAATTCATAGTTTTATCTCTCAATTAGTCTGCAAAGCTATATAAAAAAGGTGGAAATCCCAAACATTAAAGGGGAAAATTTGCATACATTGACCTTCATTTTATTTTTTCCTTGTCTGAGGGTAATTTTTTTCTGTATAAGCGGAAATAATCGGATAAAAAGGCGTACTTTTGCAAAGTTTTTATTATCTTGACTAAGAATGGCCCGAAAAAAGAAACAACTTCCCTTGCTCGAAAAGGTGACAATAACGGATGTGGCCGCTGAGGGTATGGCCTTGGCGCGTGTGAATGATTTGGTGGTGTTTGTGCCCTATGTGGTGCCCGGTGATGTGGTGGACTTGCAGGTGAAGCGCAAGAAGCACAGTTATGCCGAAGCCGTAGCCGTGAACTTCCATGAATATTCCCCCGTGAGGGCGGTCCCTTTCTGCCAGCACTATGGCGTATGTGGCGGGTGCAAGTGGCAGGTGTTGCCCTATGAGGAGCAAATCAGATATAAGCAGAAGCAGGTGGAGGCAAACCTGCGTCGCATTGGAAAAATAGAATTGCCGGAAATTACTCCTATCTTGGGTAGTGAAAAGACCCAATTCTATCGGAACAAATTGGAATTTACCTTCAGCAACAAGCGCTGGCTCACCGAAAAGGAGGTGGCCGAGGAGGTTAAGTATGACCAGATGAATGCCGTGGGCTTCCATATCCCCGGTGCTTTTGACAAGGTGCTGGCCATCGAGAAATGCTGGTTGCAGGACGACATCAGCAACCGCATCCGCAACGCCATGCGTGATTATGCTTACGAACGCGGGTTGTCGTTCTTCAATCTGAGGACACAGGAAGGGTTGCTCCGAAACCTGATGATACGCACCTCGTCAACAGGTGAACTGATGGTACTTCTGCAATGTAATGTGACCACTCCCGAGGAGGAGTTGCAGATGAAGGGACTGCTACAATATGTAGCCGACGGATTTCCCGAAATCACATCGCTGCTATATGTCATCAACAACAAGTGCAATGACACTATCGGTGACCTGGATGTGCATGTCTTCCGGGGCAACGACCACATTTTTGAAGAGATGGAAGGGTTGCGTTTCAAGGTAGGGCCGAAATCTTTTTATCAGACAAATAGTGAACAGGCATATAATTTATATAAAATCGCGCGCACGTATGCAGGACTGACGGGTGACGAACTCGTTTATGACCTCTACACCGGCACGGGCACCATTGCCAACTTTGTCAGTCGCCAGGCACGCAAGGTGGTGGGCATCGAATATGTACCCGAAGCTATCGAAGACGCCAAGGTGAACTCGGCTATCAACGGCATTGAGAACACCCTCTTCTATGCCGGTGACATGAAGGACATCCTTACCCACGACTTCATAGAGGAACACGGACGACCGGATGTCATCATTACCGATCCTCCACGTGCAGGAATGCATACGGATGTGATTGAAGCAATTCGCTTTGCAGCCCCCCGACGCATTGTCTATGTGAGTTGCAATCCCGCTACTCAGGCACGCGATTTGCAACTGCTCGACCCCGACTATCGTGTCACGGCCGTACAACCAGTAGACATGTTCCCTCATACGCATCATGTCGAGAATGTGGTGCTGCTGGAGAGAAGGGAGAATTTATAGTACGATAGTTCCTATAGTAACTATAAATCCTATAATGCCTATAAAAAAAACAAAAAATAGCATGCGAAACAGAAACAACACTCCTGGCCGTCCCATTGCCAGAAGAGCCGAACAATACACCAATCTACCTGTGGTAAAAGAGCCCATCGAACTGATGGATTTCCTCATTACCAAGGGAAACTTGAGCCGCAATAAAGTGAAGACTCTGCTCACTCATCGTGCCATCTTGGTTGACAAGAAGATTACTACCCAGTACAACTTTGAACTGCGCCCTGGCATGGTGGTACAGATGAGCAAAAACCATCATCAGAAGGAGTTCAAATGCCAGCAATTGAAACTGGTGTACGAGGATGCCTACATCATTGTCATCGACAAGCGCGAAGGTGTGCCTGCGGTGAGTAGCGAGCGTAAGCGTGAACGGACTGCCTTCAATATTCTGACAGAATATGTGCAACGTTCAGGCAAGCAACGCCGCATTTATGGAGTGCACCGGCTTGACCGCGAAGCTTCGGGTTTGATGATTTTTGCCAAGGACGAGCGCACGAAGCAAAACCTGCAGGACAATTGGGAGCGCATCGTCATGGAGCGTACCTATGTGGCTGTGCTCGAAGGTGAAATGGAAAAGGATAGGGGAGTGATGGCCTCGTGGATGGTGGACGACAAAGTCTATTTTGCCCAAGCACCGGTAAACAATGCTAGTGAAAAGGCGGTCACAAACTACTCGACTATCAAACGGGTCAATGGATATTCATTGATGGAACTGGAGTTGAGAAACGGACGCAAAGAGCAGATAAGGGTTCACATGAATGAAATGGGACATCCCGTAGTGGGCGATGTGAAAAGTGGTGTGGACAATGACCCGCTGGGCCGACTAGCGCTTCATGCCTTCCGCCTTTGCCTGTATCATCCGGTGACAGGCGAACCGTTGCAGTTCGAAACTCCTTATCCCATCTCTTTCCGCAAACTGGTTCAGCGGATGGAGCCTTAAAGGAGTGGTAGCTGTATAATCTATATGCCGCGTGCTTGAAAATTGGTGATGAATCTCTTGCGCGATATACTGAATTTCTGCTTCCCTCGCAAATGTCCGGTTTGTGGGGGAAGATTGTATGGTGACGAGGTCATCTGCATCTCCTGCTTGTCTGCCATGCCTTATACCTATTATCATCGTATCCCTGACAATCGGCTGGTGCAACGCCTTTCGTTCAACATTCCTGTCAATCGGGCCAGCGGATGTTTCTTCTACGTTTCCGAATCCCCATATCATCAGATACTGCATCAGTTGAAATATCGTGGCCGTGCATGGCTTGGTGTCGGTATGGGGCGACTGATGGCTACGCATATCTGTGCCGACGATGCTTCCTTCTTCGAGGGAGTGGATGCACTGATACCTGTGCCTCTGCATCAGAAACGTGAAGGGCTGAGGGGGTACAATCAGAGCGCATTGTTGGCAAAGGGGATAAGCGAAGTGGTGGGTATTCCCGTTGTAAACGATGCCATATACCGTGTGGTGGACAATCCGACGCAGACACATCTCACAGATACCGAGCGTTGGGAGAATGTGCAAGGCATCTTTCAGGCAGCATCCGATATAGCCGTCCGCTTGCAGGGGAGACACCTCATGCTAGTGGATGATGTCACCACCACGGGAGCCACTTTGGCTTCGTGTGCCGAAGTCCTCTACAAAGCTGTGCCCCAATGCCGGATTAGTGTTATTGTATTGGGAGTGGCCGATTTGGGATGAGTTTCCTTTATTCAGCATCGAATAATTGAAATTGGAATTTGCCAGAGTCAACCGTGCGTGTTGCCAACTCCTTGTCTGCCTCATAACGTGCTTTCAGCTTGGCATATTTCTTTTCCAGTTTAGCTTTCTTTTGGGAAAAATAGATGGCACAGGTGCGGTGAGGAAAGTTCTCAACGTTCTCCAGATAGTTCTTGAACTGATAGGAGTACATGTTGCGTGCTTTCAGGAAACCTTTGTTCACGATGTTTTCTCCCTCAATCATCTGTATGTCTGTGAAGGAGACGATGGTGTCACCGAAAGCGGCTCCTACGGCAAACATATATACCGTCTGTTTCTCTACTTTCTGTTTCTTGTCTCCTTTTGCATAGGCAGTGTGGCACAGGCACATGGCCAACAGAACTACCCATAAATGTTTTAGTTTCATCATATTTTTTTTCTTAATTTTAGTTCAATGAAGTTATTGGGTCGTTGAGGGGCTCGCTCCCAATGGCTTGCTTGCTATTCGTAGTTGCTTCTTCTTCTTGTTTCGCAAACTCCATTCAGCACCTTCATGGCTCATCCCAGAAAAGGTCTTAGCATCCTGTTTCGTTGGTCGTGTCTCAATTTCTTCAAGGTCTTTTCCTTGATTTGTCGTACACGTTCACGACTCAATCCCAATTTGTGTCCGATTTCCTCCAGGGGTTGCTCCGGTTGGTCGATGCCGTAAAACATGCTCAGCACTTTTCGTTCGCGTTCATTCAATTGCGCCAGCATTCTCCTGATTTCGATGGCTAGCGATTCATTGTCCAACGTGCGTGTACTTTCGGCCTTTTCGTTGTCCGTCAGGATGTCTGCCATGGTGTTCTCTTCGCCATCCGAAAAGGGGGCATCTATCGAGGTGTGGCGTCCGCTCATCCTCATGATGTCATCTATCCGTTCGGGTTCCACATCCATTGCTTGCGCCAGTTCATCGGCTGACGGATTCCGCTCCATCTCCTGCTCCAGTTTCGAGAAGGTACGGTTCATCTTGTTCAGATGTCCTACCTGATTGAGTGGCAGTCGTACGATACGTGATTGTTCGGCCAACGCTTGTAGGATAGATTGACGAATCCACCATACGGCATAACTGATGAACTTGAATCCGCGTGTCTCGTCGAACTTTTCAGCTGCCTTTATCAGTCCCACATTCCCCTCGTTGATGAGGTCGGGCAGGCCCAATCCTTGATTCTGATATTGCTTGGCTACAGATACCACAAAGCGTAAGTTCGCTCTTACTAACCGCTCTAGAGCCTTGTTGTCACCCTTTCGGATGCGTGCGGCCAATTCGGCTTCCTCTTCAACCGTTATCATCTCTTCGCGCCCTATCTCCTGCAGGTATTTCTCCAGTGCGGCGCTCTCACGGTTGGTTATGCTTTTGAAAATCTTCAGTTGTCTCATGCTATAGACAACAAATTTTCGTTGCAAATGTACGACATTATCATGAGATTCTTCCCCTTTTTTCACCTTTTTTAGAATACATAGGAAGAGGGAGGGGGAAGAATGGTTCAAGGTTTAAGGTAGGGTGTCCAATTTGTTGTTTTCACTTTTATCTTAATTTAGCGTAAGTTTGATATAAGGAGCGGAGTAACTACCACTCCTCCCCTAAGTTAGGGGAGGTGGCCTTTAGGCCGGAGGAGTGTGCGAAAATGAAGACTTTATAGACACACGCCCTCCCCCTACGGGGAGCCTACGGCCTCCGTCGCACAGAGCACTGTGCTCCCCTCGCTGCGGCACGGATGGATATTTAATCCATCCTCCTACGGACCTTGCTACGCCCTCTAACTTAGAGGGAGAGTTGTGGTTACTACTGAACCTCATAGACTTACGCGTTGAATCAGAGCAAAACAGGGTACAACAAATTGGACTGCCTGAGTTCAAGGTTGAAAGTTCAAGGTTCAAAAAAAGTGAAGAACCAATCAGTCCGTCACAGACTATTTGGTTCTTCACTTTTCATTCTTCACTTTTTAGAACAGGTCTTTCGTCACAATCTTGTCCTTCCATTGGTGATCTTTCGGGAAGGGCTTTCCGCTCCATGCTTTCTTTGATGTCCAGTCAGCCGGTGCATCCGTCCAGAAAGGATGGGTAGCAGGAAGACCGAGTGGCAGGAAGGAGAGCGAGGTCATATAAAGGCTTCCATTGTTGGTGTACCAGTCGGCCACATTGGGCTGACGGCCACAGAAACCGATAGTGAGGAAACCGCCTTCGTTGAAGTTCTCCTTACCGTCGAACATGCTCTTCATCGTTGCAGTCAGTGCCGAACGTACCTGTCCGTTGGTGAGTCCGCCGGGCAAAGTCTGATACCATGCCATCAGTGCAAGGGGTTGCATAGCAGCCATGCGGTAGGGGATTGAGCGGCCGAATACAGGGAAAGTACCTTCGGGTGAGATGAGACGCTCGAGTACGATGCTGAACTTCTGGCAACGCTCCAACGCGCGGGCATAATACTGTCCGTAGTGGATGCGGGTGTAAGCCTTGGCATCCTTCATGGCCTGCAGTGTCTCCAGATACATGGGGTGGAAGACGTAGCTGCTGTAGTAGTCGAAAGCGAAAACAGGACCGTCCGAATACCAACCGTCGCCCACATACCACTCTTCCATCTTGCGGCAGGCAGAGTTCACGCGGTAAGCGTCATAGGGGGCACCGGCCTTGGCCAGGAAGCTCTCGATGATGCTGGAGAAGAGCAACCAGTTGGTGTAGGGAGGATCCACGCGGCGAAGCAGAGTGAACTCCTCAATGTAGCGCTTCTTGGTAGTCTCGTCCAAGGGTTTCCACAGTTGGTCGTAGGCACGGAGGAAACTTTCGGCAATATAGGCGGCATCAACCAACGGTTGTCCTTCTTTGCGCCAGAGCAGGTAGTCGGGGCTTTGTGGGTCAACGGCATGAGCATAGCTCTTCAGTGCCCATTCGCGGAGTTGCTTACGCATCTTTCCCTCTTCGGTGTTGTCGTCGGGGAGTGAGAGCCAGGGAGCCACACCGGCCATCAGTCGGCCAAAGGCTTCCATATAAGTCACGCGCTTGTCGCGGTTGTCAAAACTGGGGCTTACCTCAATCTGCATGTTGGCTTGCAACTTGCCTTCGGCCATGTTGCTCAGTACGGGGGCTGCCATCTTGTAAGCAAGGTCAACCCAATAGGCACGGTCATTTGCTGTTTGAAGGTCACGGCTCTCCAGATAGCGCACATATTCACAGGCTGCCAACAGGAAAGCACCCACACCGAAGTTGGCTTGTGAGTTCACATCTACCACCTGTCCGGGGATGGCTCTTTCACCGATGGGTTGCACGTATCCCACTTTTCCGTTTTTCTGCAATGCCTTATTTTTCAGGTAGGCCCAAGACTTTTGTACAACAGGGAGATAAGTTGCTTCGTCCAAATAGCCATTGTTGATACCCCACAGGAAACCGTAGGTGAAGAAAGCTGTACCACTTGTTTCAGGGCCGGGCGCATGTTCGGGGTCCATCATGCTTCGTGTCCAGTATCCCTCGGGTTGCTGGATTTCGGCAATGGCTTTGGCCAATCTCTTGTACTTGTCCACAAAGAACTGGCGGTGCTTGTAGTCGGCAGGCAGGTCTTTCAGCACTTTGGCAAGGCCGGCCAACACCCATCCGTCACCACGTGCCCAGAAGTCTTTCTTGCCATTGGCACTCTTGTGCTTGGGATAGACGTACTTCGCATCGCGGTAGTAGATGCCGGTCTCCTGGTCGTACATGATTTTGTCCGAGTAGCAGATGTATTCGTAGAGTTTGTCCAGATACTGCTGGTTGCCGGTCAGTTTGTACAGTTTGGTCATCACGGGCATTACCATGTAGAGACCATCGCTCCACCACCAATAGTCGTTCTTTGGAGTACTCATCTGATACTCCATCACCTCGCGTGCACGGCGAATCTTATAGTCATCCGGTTGGATGTTGTAGAGGTCGATGTACGTCTGGAAACAGATTTGCCAGTCACCGAAGAGCACGTGTTTGTCCGTCTCACCGTAGTTGTACACCCACTCGGCACGGTTGTTGCTCTTGGCCCCCTTCCATTGGTTGTGGTTTGCCCAAGCCTCGGAGTAGGCGCGGTACTTTTCGTTTCCTGTCAGGAAGTATGCCTCCATGTTACCAGTGTGGTAGGCGGCATTGTCCCAGAAGGAGCGCACTTCGGGCTTGTTGTTCGTTTGCCAATAGGTATTTACTTTGTCAATGATTTTGCGCACTTCTTGCGCCTCCTTGTTCTGCTTGGCCGCCACCATCGGTAGCACCATCATCAGCAGGCCTGCACCGAGCAGGACTTTTTTCCATACTTTGTTCATGATACTTGATATGTGTTTTTTAAGTTTGTATTCCACTTGTGGGCAAAGATAATGCTTTTTAAGGTAAATAGAAAAAAAAAGGGAACTTTTAGGTGTTATTTTATTGCTTAATCCCCATTTTTCTCATAAATTCATCGATATATTATCCCACGTAACTAATTTAAAATATTCATGCCTCTATGAGGATGAAGATACAATGTCTGGCGATGCCCCTGTGCCCTATAAGGTGATAGGCGATTTGCTGATTCGTTGTGGTGAAGAATCCGATACTGCATATAATGTGAGCCCCTATGTCATTTACCGTTTGAAATATGAGCCAAATTACACAAATAACGCGGGACAGTTGCGCAACGTGTTGACTTTGAACCTCGATATATATACGGCTTTTCAATATATGAATGTGGCTTTATCTTATTACCGCTTGAATGACGGACTTGACGTGGTGGGCAAGAAGTATGACTATACAAAGAGTTTTTTGACCAATGTAAATGGTAAGGATAAGAACTTTGATTTGATGGGATACAGATTCAACTTCGCAAGGATCAATAGTTCGAAGTTAGATGACATGCTCGAGGCTGTACAATTCTCTATCGAATTCCCCAGTGAGGATAGCATCCAATTTAACTGCATCTACAATGGTGAGCCAATGAATATGAAGTCACGCATGGAGATGGATGGCATGAAGATGACTGTGAAGATGAGCGAGCGCGATGCTGCTTATCGTGATGTGGTGATGTACGTCTTCCAAGAAGCCCACGATGCTCACGTGCGCATGATTATGAAGACGGAAGGATTCACCAATTTCTTTACCAATATCTACATTGCCATCATGGCCAAGGAAGGCAATTTGGATAAGAATGACAAGGAAGTTGTAGATTCGTATTTTACACGCATCGATGAAGCTATTGATCACATCAATGTGGGATATGTGATGAACCGATAAGGACGAGTAGAAAAGAGACGATAAAGAAAGAAAAAATAGAATGTGCCTATTTTTTTACTATAAATTATAATACAGATACTCCCCACAACCTACTATAACAAAAGGTTATGGGGAGTCTTTTTTTATCAGATGTCAGGAGTTTTGTGCTTTACTTCACTCTGAACTTCTTGCCACCTTGGATATAGATGCCGCTGGGTAGGTTCTCTACGTTTTTCATCTGTGTACCTTGGAGGTTATAGATGGGAGCGGCTGCAGCACTTGTGTCTATCAGAGTCTTTCCGATTCCTGTTGCGTCATACTCTTCGATGTTCCAGAAGTTTTTCCATACGTCATCAGCTTTATAGGCTGCCAATGAGCCTTCGGGAACTCTGACGATAATGGTTTGGTAAGCCGTTTCGTCAAATTCATATTCACTGAGTGTGGGAGGAGTCGTAGCTGCTACGGTGATGGTCTTCAGATTATAACATTCAAAGAATGCCATATCGACAATTTCTTTCATTCCACTTCCTATATATACTTCTGTAAGATTGATACATCCTTCAAATGCAGACATTTCAATTTTTGTTACAGCATTAGGAATCGAAACTTTTTCCAACTTTTCATTACGATAGAATACATTATTGGCAATTTCATAGTTTCCTCCTTTGTAATCCATCGGAAGGGTCAAATCGCTCTTATTTCCAAGATAGTAGCTCAACTTGTTTACTTCTTTGTTTTCTGTGAACAAGAAATCACCAACTTTGCCATCTACGTTCATTAGATTCGTGGCATAATAGGCTATATACCCGTCAAATGGATATCCTTTTGTGAATCCGAGTTTGGAAAGATTAATCACTGTCTTTAGGTTAACGCAACCTTCGAAAGCATTGTCTTCGATTTTCTCCAATGAGCTGGGGACAGTTATGCTCACCAGACCTGTGTAATCCTTGAAAGCATCATTGTTGATAGTCGTTATTCCATCCATGACATCAATTGAAGTGCCTGCCGGCATTTCTCCTATATAATCATAAAGCACTTTACCCAAGTAAATGATTCCATCAGGAAGATTTTCAAACCATGGAGTTTGATAAAATACGCTGTCTCCGATGCTGGTCAATGAATTGGAGACGGTGACGTCTGTAAGGTTCCAACAACCATAGAATGCATAATCCTCAATCTCCGTCACAGAATTGGGGATATTCATCTTGGACAGGTTGAAGCAGTCTTTGAACAATCCTTCTTCAATATTAGTGATAGAGTTCGGAATGGTAATATCTGTAAGTTCTGTGCAACCATTGAATGCATAATTCCCGATTGTTTTTACAGAATTGGGAAGTGAGATATTTTTTAGGTTGTAACAATCGTTAAATGCTCTTTCCTCTATGTTTGTTATAGAATTGGGAAGATTGAGCTCTGTCAGTCCTGAACAATTTCCAAAAGCATATATGCCGATACTTGTCACCGTATTTGGAATGACGGTATTTTTACATCCCGAAATCAATTTGTTGGTTGCCGTTTCTATGAGGGCATTACAATTATTTCTTGAATCGTAAACCGTATTTCCTTCTTCTACCGTTAGGTTAGCAAGACTTGAGCAATAGGCAAATGGGAAGGAGCCAATCTTCGTTACTGATTTAGGAATGGTAATGCTTGTGAGTGAATGGCATCCATCAAACGCTCCTTGTCCAATATTAGTTATTGCATTGCCGAGGTTGATATTTGCAAGATTATAACATCCTTGAAATGCATAATCTCCAATGGTTGTCACAGAATTCCCGATGTTGACATTTGTAAGTTCTGAGCACAGAGCAAAAGCAGAAGTTCCTATTTCCGTCACACTATTAGGAATCTCAATTGTTTGCAATTTAGAACAATATGCGAAATTCCAAGGACTCACATTCTTTAAGTTTTCAGAGAGTTTTACAGAAGTTAAAGCTGTACAAAGTCTGAAAGCGGAAGTGTCCATTTTCTCTACACTGTTGGGAATTTCAACGGAAGTCAAGCTGGAACAATTGTCGAAAGCCCATCCACCGATTTCCTTGACACTGTTAGGGATTTCAATCAATGTCAAACTGGTGCAGTTATAGAATGTTGCTTTGCAGATTTTTGATAAAGCGTTGGGAAGACTGACGGAGGTCAAACTTGAGCAAGCACCAAAAGCCCATTCGCCAACATTTGTTGCACTGTTAGGGATTGTAACGGATGTCAAATTGGGACAATTATAGAACGCAGCGTAACCTATTTCCTTTACACCTTCTGAGATGTTTACTGATGCTAAATTCATACAATCAGCAAAGGCTCTGGTATCCAATTTTGTTACATTGTCGGGAATATTAACAGAAGTCAAGTTTGAGCAATAACGGAAAGCTTCATGCCCAATGCTTTTCACACTGTTGCCAAATAGTACTTCTTTTGTTACAGAAGGCAAAGACGATCCTATGCGATAACCAATTTCCTTGCAGTTGAATGTTATGGTTTTTAAGTCAAAACATCCGCCAAATGCATACTCTCCTATGCTCGTCACATTCTCGGGGATGGTAATGGATGTCAAACCACTAGTGACAAAAGCCCCGATTCCAATGCTTGTCACACTATTTGGGATAGTGAAAGCACTTCTGTTGAAGCCTCCAAATGCATAGCGTCCAATGTTTGTTACACTTTCAGGAATCTTTACGGAAGTCACATCTCTGCCATAGAACGCATTTGTTCCAATGCTTGTCACGTTGTTAGGAATGACTGTTGTCTTACATCCCAATACAAGGGTATTGCTTTTTGTTTGAATGATAGCATTGCAGTTGTCCCTACTATTAAATACAGTGTTAGCTTTATCAACATTGATAGATGTCAAGGAAGAGCAACTGCAAAATGCACTTTCTCCAATGGATATAATGCTTTTGGGAATAATAAGGGAAGTTAAGTTCACGCAATTTCTGAACGCATCGTTCTTTATGCCTGTTACAGTATAAGTTTTTCCATTGTAGGTAACACGTTCGGGGATGGATACAGATTCGGTATCGGTTCCTTTTGTCAACTCCACCGTTGATTGGTTATTCCACCGAATTTCGTATCTATTGCCATCTACTTCAAAAATGTCTTCATCACTTCCTGATAATTTGAACTGTATTGGCAACGTAAATGCTACACGCACAGGTTCTCCACCCTGTGCTCCGGGTTTCCACTTGGGCATAGCTTTCACTACACGGATAGCTTCCTTTTCCAAATAGGGGTCAACTCCATAGAGGACAAAAGGATCAACGATAGAACCGTCTTTGTCCACCACAAACCGTGTAATAACGGTTCCCTGTATGCCGGCATCAAAACTGATTGTCGGATATTTTACGTTGTTTGAGAGCCATTTCATCAATTCGGTGGTCCCACCCGGAAACTCGGGCATTAAATCGGTCACTTCAGATATTTCTTCGTCATTTTGCTCCAAGTTGAGGGATACTACACCCTTAATGTCATGAGCACTTGCTGCGATGCTGCACAATAGTGTGACTATTGCTAACAGCTTGGTTTTAAATGTTTTCATTTTGATTTTGCTTTATTAGTTAATAGTAATGATTCTCGCGATACAAAAGACAAATTATTTTATGACTACTTTCCTTACGGTTCCATCGCTCATGCGGATGATGTTGATGCCACGCTCTGGGGCATTTATCCTTTGTCCATCAAGTCGGTAGCGCTCAATTATTTCAGGAGTGGAAGTCTCGACTTCGTCGATGGAATTGGGGTCATAGGCTTTGATTGTTGTCTGTGCACCGTTGATGTACTCCCCTGTTTCAGCATTAAGCAGGAGGGTTATCACCTTCAGTTTCGATTTGTCCTGTATGATGGTGTTTCTGCTGATGTCAACAGTAAAACTGTAGGTCTGCATTTCGCCAGCTTTGATATTGCTTCCCACTGAACCTTTCACTCCATAGAGAGGTTCCCAAGCTGCTACCACGACATGGTCGTAAACCACGCCTTTGACGGAGCTTGGCTGTTCGCACCAGTATTGCAAGTCGGGGTCTGTCACACTTATTCCGCTATAGCTGTTATTCTGTGTCCAGCCTGTCAAACCATCGGCCGTCAGTATGTATGCGATGGCATAATTGCCTGACATATTGAGTTGGAAAGTTGTTTTTGTATCCACTTTGATTTCACGGGGAGTTGCCCAACAAGCATCGGCCTCTATCTCTGCAAATGTGATCGTATTAAGGCTGTTTTCTATGTTGTCAACAACTGTGTTGGTACTGATACTTGTGCGTTCTTTTCTATTGGCGATACCGGAAGGATAACTACTGCAAAACTTGTCAATAATGGGAGCATAATCTTCTGTCCGCATAGCATAATCATCATGGACGGCGATAATGGCCGCCTTGTCTCCATATTGTTCATGCGCTCTGTTCATAGCTACGATACCACGTACACACCATCCGCACCACGTGGCGGTGAACTCCTCGAAGAGGGGCATGAATTGAGGGGTACTCAACATGTTGTACATTTTTATCTCAGCCTTATTGTCTGCTGATTCATTGGGATTCTTATTTACTTCGGTTATGGTGATTGTCAAATCATGAACTTCGGCTTCCAAGTCGGTAGGCAAAGGGATTGATACTGTGGAGTTGGCCATAAATTCTTGAATGGACGTATTACATGTGCCACGTGCCACCTGTTCACCGTCAGTCTCAATGACATATCTTACGTTCGTCACAGGGTTTGTACCAGTATTCAAAAGAGTGACATCTATTGTTTGGTTAAGGTCTTTTTCTGTATTAATATTATCATCTACAAAAACCTTCACTGAATTGTCATTAAGTTTCCCTCCCGAAAGGATAAGCATATACAAGTCATATTGCCTGGTTGTCCACGAAGTATTGCTTGACGTACAGTAGCAAAAACCTTGTGAGTATTGGAAATCTGATTTGCGACAATTGATAGGATATTTATAGTATCCTTCATCCGATGGCGAAGTGGTAAAAGAGCAACCGACATAAAGTCCATTTTTAGGAATAATATGAGATTCTTTAAATTTCATTTCATTAAATCCCTCTTTAAATTCATCAATAGGAAACTCTACGGTTTCTAGATCTGCTTCTCCCCCGAATTCGGGTAGAGCGGTGGAAACCCAATATTGAATATCAGACATCTCTGCAGGTCTAAAATAAAAAGAAAGACCGTCTATTGTAGTTCCTTCACCTCCTATAAATCCATACGGTATGTATGTCGCTACATAGTAGCGTTCGGCTTTGCCACTACCATCACAGATCCATGTTCCTCTGTTATTGTAATAATTCCACCAAATTTGCTTGGATTCATCTTGAGACTGACACTCAAGATTCTGTGCATTAGCAAATACCGTACACAGTAGTACTGTCAGAATAGAGTAAAAACGTTTTTTCATAAAGATTTACTTCTTAGGAAACAGAAAAGGCGTAAACTATCCGTTACTCGCCTTCCTTTTAGGTTACCGCCAAGTGACCTTCCACCAACAAGCACGAACAGTCCACACCTTGCGGTGTGAACTTTCTTCCGCTTGTTCTCGGTGATGAATGTTTGGCGGTATTCAAAAGGAAGAGAACAAGAGCCAAAAGCTCAAAATCCATATTTCAAGTATCGGACAGGACGCTTCCTGCCTCTGTTAATACTATTTTAATTTGGGAACAAAAGTACAATTTAATTATGAATTCTACATGATGAATGATGAAAAAAATGCAGAAAAGTGCTGAAAAGCATAAAATCGGACGGAAGGACGGCGAATAACAGAATTAAAAAAGGTTAGCTGTAGGGGCAGGGTCTGCCTGCCCTAAACATGGTGTATGATACTTTACTCGGGCGGGCGAACCCCGCCCCTACAGTAAGCATCAGCATTTCGTACTTGAACTAACTTTTGTCTGCGAAAATTTGCCTAATCAGCGTCATCGGCGTACTATCTGCTTACACTTTGTTAATTTATAAAGAGGAGCAAACTGTATAAATATTCGAAAATGGATCCGATAATTGCATATTTATGCAAGAATAGACTCGTTTTTTGTGCTTTTTTGCTTTTCTTTTTGGGTGATTCCGCTCTTTCTACGAGGCAAAATGGCGATGGGGAGAGGTGTCGGAGGAATGCTTGTCGGAGGAGAATAGCTGTCCGTCAGCTGATGGATAACTGTCGGAGTACTGTATGGGCAGCTGTCCGACACGGGTCCGACAGTTGTTTGTCTGTAGTCCGACTGCTGTCGGACACGTGTCGGATGGCAATCGGACTACTGATAGATTGTTTTTTGACTATAATCCCCTTGCGAACGAGTGCTGAATGTCCTGTCTTCGGCTCCTAGAATTTTCCTTTTTGGGGTGTATGGTTTCTTGTATTCGGCACGTTATCAATATGATACAGTGTTTTAACGGGCTGAGAATGGCTTATTTTTGCCGAAATCTTCTTTTGGACGGAAATACGTGATTCTCGTAAGGGGAATATGCAATTTGACATTTTGTCATGTGAGGGATTTTTTAGGCACGGATTTCACGGATTACACGGATAATCGCAACAGAAAGAAAAAGCCGTGTAATCCGTGAAATCCGTGCCAAAAATCAGACCTTGAATTTTGAACCAATAAATCTTCAAACGGATAAAGTTTTGCTCAGATAGGATAAAAACAGTATCTTTGTCCCTTGAATGATAAAGAAAGCAAATAGAACATGGAAATATTCAACCCGATGATAGCCCATGCCCTGCAGATTGACGGACGGCGTGTGGCAAATACCTTGGAACTGTTGGCCGGAGGGGCCACCATCCCCTTCATCAGCCGCTATCGCAAGGAGGCTACGGGAGGACTGGACGAAGTGCAGATAGAGCAAATCAAGCAGATGCACGAACGCCTTTCGGAGGTGGCCAAGCGCAAGGAAACCATATTGAACACCATAGAAGAGCAGGGGAAACTGACTCCCGAACTGAAGGGGCGTATCGAGGCTTCGTGGGATGCTACGGAGCTGGAGGACATCTATCTGCCCTACAAGCCCAAGCGGAAGACGCGTGCCGAGGTGGCCCGCCAACGGGGACTGGAGCCACTGGCCAACCTGCTGATGCTGCAACGCGAAACGAACCTGATAGCTCGCGCGCGTACTTTTATAAATAGTGAGGTTAAAGACGAGGAGGAGGCTCTGAAGGGGGCACGCGACATCATTGCCGAACGGGTCAACGAGGATGAACGGGCCCGCAATCAGGTGCGCAACCAGTTCAGCCGCACGGCCATCATCACTTCCAAGGTGGTGAAGGGCAAGGAGGAGGAAGGGCAGAAGTTCCGCGACTACTTCGACTTCAGCGAACCGCTCAAGCGCTGTACCTCGCACCGTCTGTTGGCTCTCCGCAGGGGCGAGGCTGAGGGTATCTTGAAGGTGAGCATCTCGCCTGATGATGAGGAGTGCAGGGAGAGGTTGCTGAGATTATATAGCCCCCCTCAATCCCCCCAAAGGGGGAGAGAACAGCGGCGGAGTATTGCCAATTCCATGCAAGCAAAACTATCGTCTGCACTCCTAAGCGAAGCGTCACTCCTGCACTCCTGCACTCCTGAAAAAGAATGTTCCTTCCACGTCCGCGAAGCCGTCACGGATGCATACAAGCGCCTGTTGAAGCCTTCCATTGAGACGGAGTTTGCCGCACTGAGCAAGGAGAAGGCCGATGTGGAGGCCATCCGTATCTTTGCCGAGAATCTGAAACAACTGCTGCTCTCGTCACCCCTCGGACAGAAGCGGGTGCTGGGTATCGACCCGGGATTCCGTACGGGGTGCAAACTGGTGTGTCTGGATGCACAGGGGGCCTTGCTTCACCATAGCATCATGAGCCCTCATCCGCCCAAGAACCAGATTCGCGAGTCGGTGGCGACGATGAAATACCTTGTCGAGAAATTCCAGATAGAGGCCATTGCCATAGGGAATGGTACGGCCGGACGCGAGACGGAAGAGTTTGTCCGCCACCTGCCTTTCGTGGAGGGCATCGAGGTCTATTCGGTGAGCGAGGATGGCGCCTCGGTCTATTCCGCTTCGAAGATTGCCCGCGAAGAGTTCCCCGATTACGATGTGACCGTTCGCGGAGCCGTCTCTATCGGTCGCCGATTGATGGATCCTTTGGCTGAGTTGGTCAAGATTGATCCGAAGAGCATCGGAGTGGGGCAGTATCAGCACGATGTGGATCAGACGATGCTGAAACGCTCGCTCGACCAGGTGGTGGAAAATTGTGTGAACTCGGTGGGTGTGAACGCCAATACGGCCAGCAAGCACCTGTTGACATACGTCTCCGGCCTTGGCCCTGTGCTTGCCCAAAACATTGTGGATTACCGCACGGAGAATGGCCCTTTCCGTTCGCGCAAAGAGTTGATGAAGGTGCCCCGCATGGGAGCCAAAGCCTTTGAACAGTGTGCAGGCTTCCTGCGCATACCGCAAGCCAAGAATCCATTGGACAACAGTGCCGTACACCCCGAGAGTTACCACATTGTGGAGCAGATGGCCAAGGACCTGCATTGCACCGTGGATGAACTGATAAAGAACAAGGAGTTGCGCCAGAAGATTGACCTCAAGCGCTACACTACGGATACCGTGGGACTTCCTACCCTGACGGACATCATGCAGGAGTTGGACAAACCGGGCCTCGACCCGCGCAAGCCGCTCACGGCTTTCCACTTTGCCGACGTACACGCGCTGGAGGACCTTCGCGAGGGAATGACCCTGCCGGGCATTGTCACCAACATTACCAACTTCGGGTGTTTTGTCGATGTGGGTGTCCATCAGGATGGCCTCGTACATATCTCCCAGTTGGCCGACAAGTTTGTGAGCGACCCTACGACCATCGTTTCCCTCTGTCAGCAAGTGACGGTCAGGGTGCTGGAGGTGGACCTGAAGCGCAAGCGGTTGAGTCTGACGATGCGAAGTTGATGTGGACTGGTCCCCATCCCTGCCTTCCCCAAGGGGAAGGAGTAGATTGTGTTGAATCTTGAACTTTAAACGTTGAACTTTAAACTTTAAACGTTGAATCCTAGCATGTATTGGATAATCTTTCATACTGACCAACTGCTCCTGCAGGACGGAGCATTGCCCAAAGGGGAAGTGCCTTCCATAGCGGTGCCCGAAGGGGAGCATGTGCACGTGCTTCCCGATCTGGATGGCGAACCTTGTCGGGCGTTTGAATACAGGAGTTCAGAAGTCCAGAAGTTTGGGAGTTCAGACAATAGTTCTGTCAAGATGCAAATAGGAGATTTGTCTGAACTTCTGAGCGGAGCGATAACTCCTGAACTCCAGAACTCCCATGTCTCATCATTCTCCTTCATTGGCCTCCGCGCCTCCTACGATGTGCTTCCCTTCTCGCATTACCTGATGGCGGGGAAGGCGTATGAACTGATTCACTTTGACCGCACGGTACGCTTCTGCTCAGTTTGTGGAGCACCCATGCGTTGGCATACGGACATCAGCAAACAGTGCTCCGCCTGTGAGCGCGAGGTGTGGCCGGCAATAGCAACGGCCATCATCGTGCGCATCACACGGGGAGATGAGGTGTTGCTCGTGCGTGCACGCAACTTCCGGGGTAATTTCTATGGCCTTGTTGCCGGATTCCTGGAAACGGGCGAGACGCTGGAGGAGTGTGTGCGCCGCGAAGTGAAAGAGGAAACAGGGCTTGATATCCGGAATATCCGATACTTCGGCAACCAACCGTGGCCGTATCCTAGCGGACAGATGATTGGTTTCACAGCCGAATATGCTGGAGGGACCCTCCGTTTGCAGGATGAGGAACTCTCCACTGCAGCCTTCTTCCACTATGACCGCTTGCCCGAAATACCGCACAAACTCAGTATGGCGCGGATGTTGATAGATGATTGGATAAAGGGGAAGCTAAGTGAAGAATGAAGAGTGAAGAATGACAGAGACTGTCTGAATACTGAGATACTGGTATTTATACCTGCGAAATTTTGAATTATAAATATACATGAAAAAACTATTATTGACTTTGATGGCCTGTTTGCTTCTTCAAGCACCGGCCGTAGCCCAACAGAGCCGTTTGCAGAAGCAGGGCACGGCAACCCAACTGTTGGTAGATGGCCGCCCTTATCTGATATTGGGCGGTGAGTTAGGCAATTCCTCCGCTACGTGTGAGGCCGACATCGAACGTATCTTTCCCAAGCTCGAACGGATGGGATTGAACACCGTGTTGGTGCCTGCTTATTGGGATTTGATTGAACCCGTTGAAGGGGAGTTTGACTTCTCGCTGACGGACAAAGTGCTTCAACAGGCACGCACGAACAACTTGAAGGTCATCTTCCTGTGGTTTGGCGCTTGGAAGAACTCCATGAGTTGCTATGCTCCCGCATGGTTCAAGCAGAATTATCGCAAATATCCCCGTTCGCAGGCCGAGAGCGGCAAGCCGTTGGAGATAGCCAGTGTCTTCTCTCCCAATGTGCTCGAAGCGGACAACCGCGCCTTCACCCGTTGGATGAAACATCTGGCCGAGGCCGACAAGGAGCATGGCACTGTCCTCATGATTCAGATAGAGAATGAAATAGGTATGCTCGAATCTGCACGCGACCATTCATCCTTGGCCGACAAGGCTTTTTTCTCTCCCGTGCCGGAAAAATTTCTTTCTTACCTGAGAAAAAACAAGAAGCAGTTACACCCCACCATGTTGCAGAAATGGGAAGGTCAGGGATGCCGCACATCGGGCACATGGAGTGAGGTGTTCGGGGCCGACATCTATACGGATGAAATCTTCATGGCTTACCACTATGCCTGCTATGTAGAGCATCTGGCACAGAGTGCACGTGCCATCTACAATGTCCCCCTCTACGTGAATGCCGCTATGAACAGCCGCAACCGAAAGCCGGGAGAGTATCCTTCGGCCGGTCCTTTGGCTCACTTGATTGATGCATGGCATTGCGGTGCCCCCAGTATAGACATTCTGGCTCCCGACCTTTATGACAATGGGTTTGCTGATTGGGTATCACGTTATCATTTGCCCAACAATCCACTCTTCATCCCCGAGGTGAAGTTGACCGACAATGACGGGGTGAGGGCTTACTACATCTCTGCTGAGCATGATGCCATCGGTATCAGTCCTTTCTCTATTGAGGATGGGTCGGACAAGGCTGACAACACCTTGGTGCGTGCCTATCGTCATCTGCATCAGCTGACTCCGTTGCTTGTCCGCCATCAGGGCAGGGGAGTGATGAAGGGGCTTCTCTTTGACCAACAACAGCGTGAGCGCATCATCGAGTGGGACAATCAGGTGCTCACTTGTCGCCATTTCTTCACACTTCCGTGGGACCCTCGTGCTACGGATGGCAGCACATGGCCCGAAGGAGGAGGTTTCATCTTGAAGCTGGACAAGCACGAGTATCTCATTGCAGGCAATGGCATCGTGGTAGAGTTTGCTGACAAAAGCGAAAAACAGATGGCGGAGTCTGTCAAACCTTTGGGCGAAGACGGCTTTGCCCTGGTGGGTAACGGACAAACGGAAAAGACGGAAAAAGTGGGTGATGCACCTTCTCCGTCTTCTCGTAAACAGGTCAATTCAAAAGTCCGAAAACGTCTGGGCCTTGCTTCGGTGGAGGAAGTGGAAGTCTTGCCTGATGGCACTTTCCGCCGTCTGCGCACACTGAATGGTGACCAGACCCACCAGGGACGTCATGTCCGCATCTCCGTAGGAGATTTCAAAGCCCTGCATGTCAGGTTGTATGAGTATGAGTGAAACTACTTGCAAATGGTAGCCTTCACATCCTTAATCATACCTGCATAAGCCTCGTCAAAGCCGTTGATGGTTTCTGTCAAAGAAATCTCACCGGCTTTGTCTTTGGTAGAAAAGGTTCCGGTATAGAGAATGCGGTACTCATTTTTGAGAGTGGCCTCTACGCACACTTTGTAGTTCCCCTTGGCAACCTTATTTCCTGCAGTATCGGTGAAATCCCAAGTGAATGTTTGGATACCGCCTTCCTTAGGTGTGGCCCCTGTGAAGGCATCCAATTCAGTGTCGGTCATCTCTGCAGCCTTGGCATTTGTCACCCAGGTAGGTACACATGTTGGCCGATAGGTATATCCGCGTTTGATAGGTTCTCCTTCGCGGATACGGCCTTTGGTGGTGAAGGAGGTGACAAAGAGAGTCTTTACAACCTCGTTTTTCTCATTCTCAATCCATACGGCATACTGATTGGAGCCAGGCCCTTGTTTCTTGACATAATCAAAAGTAATCTCGACTTTGCCTTCTGTGTTTTCAGAGGTGCAACTAGTTGCCATTGCCCATAAGGAAATGGCAGAAATCATGATTGTTGATAATAATCCTTTCTTCATAAGTGATAATATTTTAAGTTCTTAAACTGTTGATAGCCGTGCTTTAGGAACATGTTATAAATACGCGGACAAAAATAACAATTATGAATTTAGTGAGCAACAGTTTGCCTATATTTTTGAAGAATATATCAAAAATCTGATGGTGCTCAAAAATAAATTCAGGCACGAATCATACAAATTATCCGTGTAATCTGCGTAATCCGTGCCTGAAAAATGAATGATGATATATCAGCGTTTTACTTGCAAGTAGAATAGAGACCGATAGTGGTTCCTGTGAATCCGCCAGCCTTGGTGGTTGACAGATGTCCGGCATCAATAGCGGTAGCTAGGATATTCCAACTTTCTCCCTTGTCGATAGAATAGACAAATTCATAAGAAAGTCCATCGGAATATACTTTGAGGTCGAAGCAGGTAGCATCGGCAGGCAATGCAGCGGTGCTGATAACTTTCTCTTCCTGGCCATCTACCTTTATCAGCGATATGTTTCTTTCTGTTGCTGTTTGGCTGACAGCCATGAACAGTTGGTGTGTCTCGTCCTTGAAAAGGAGCATACCGGCTCTTTCTGTAGAGTCTGCTGGATTGAAGTACATGCGTGTAGAGGCATCAAACTCATGGTGTTGCATGCGGCGGCCGATGTATGCCGGGACATTACGTTCGCGAGTGCTTACAGGGGCACACTTCAATGTGAGGTAGCCGGGTGTCTGAGTCAATGAATAGAGGTCTGTGGCTGGGCCGCGCAGAGTCATCCATTGCATACCCAAGATGGTATCGGTGAACTCTTCGTTGTCACTGAAGTTGCCGAAGGTGACATCTTGACCGCGTGTGACTCCTTCACGACGCTGAATCATAAGAATGATTTCATCGCCTTGAGTGAAATAGGGGAATCCGTCTTCGCTCCACTTGACGGGCATCAGGAAGGTTTCGCGTCCGAGGTTCTCAAACCGGTTGTTGATGGGACGGCAGGCGAGGAAGACTCCCCACCAGTCGCCTTCAGCAGTCTGAATGATGTCGGCATGTCCGGCGCAAGTAATAGGATTGGGACGCTTGGGGTCGAGGTGACGCTGGGTGAGGATGGGATTCTTTTCCCACGCCTTGAATGGTCCCCATGGTGAATCGCTACGGAAGATGACCTCGGAGTGGTTGACACTGGTTCCTCCTTCTGCGTCCATCAGGTAATATTTCCCATTAATCTTATACATGTGGGGGCCTTCAATCCAGATGGGCTTTTCTTCAGGATGGACACCTTTGTTCACCAGTATCTTGCGAGGACCTACCATCTTATCGTTCTTCCAGTCAAACTCCTGTACACGAATGGTACGGTGTCCGTCATATTCGGCTTTGAAGTCGGGAGCATCATCGTTGTTCACTACGTATGCTTTACCGTCATCATCGAAGAAAATGCTGGGGTCAATACCTCCTACTTCAGGTACACGGATAGGATCGCTCCATTCGCCAAAGGGATCTTGAGTCTTCACGTAGAAATTACCCGCACCGACGTTTGTGGTTATCATGTAGTAGGTCTTGTTGTGTGGATTGTAGCTGATGGCCGGAGCAAAGATACCACCGCTGACATGTTGCCCCACCATGTTCACCAATTGTGACGGACGACTGAGCACATGGCCTACCTGTTTCCAATTCACGAGGTCGCGGCTATGGAAGATAGGCACACCGGGGAAATAGGTGAAGGTGGATGTCACGAGGAAATAGTCTCCTTCACCATTGGTACAAATGCTTGGGTCGGAATACCAACCGGGTAGGATAGGGGTATAGAAACTCTCTGCATCGGGCAGAGGATTCTGTGTGTAATAACTGTCCTTTCCCTGATAATTGAAGTTGTCAAACAGGGCTGTCCCCTTTGCTATTTCGGGGGCATCATCGGTGGAGAAGCATCCGGTGAGAATAGCACATGATGATGCTATGCACAAGAACTTGGATAGGTGTTTTTTCATATTGTTTTTATGAGTAAAATTATTAATAGTTTTCGTCATGCAAAGATAGCCAATATGAATTTTTTGTTAGCTTGTGTGTATTTCATAATGTTTCTGTTTTGTTTCACCGCTCAACAAAGCAGGTATAATAAAGGGGCTGATTTGATAATGACTCAAAGCAGCCCCTATTATTCTTATAGTGAAACAAGTGTTATTCTTTATCTGTCCTTATACATTCCTTCGTAGTATTTCTGATAATCACCAGAGGTGACATTGTCCATCCACTCTTGGTTGTCGAGATACCACTGGACGGTTTTCTCGATACCTTCTTCAAATTGGAGGCTGGGTTCCCATCCGAGTTCTTTCTGCAGTTTGGTGGAGTCGATAGCATAGCGCATGTCGTGTCCGAGGCGGTCAGTGACGTAGGTGATCAATTCCAGTGAATGGCCTTCGGGATTACCCAACAGACGGTCAACTGTCTTGATGATGACATGGATGATGTCGATGTTCTTCCACTCGTTGAAGCCGCCGATGTTGTAAGTTTCTGCTATTTTCCCTTGGTGGAAAATGACATCAATGGCGCGTGCATGGTCAACCACATAGAGCCAGTCACGCACATTTTCTCCCTTGCCATATACGGGCAAAGGCTTGCGTTGGCGGATGTTGTTGATGAAGAGTGGAATCAGTTTTTCGGGGAACTGATAAGGTCCGTAGTTGTTTGAGCAGTTGGTCACGATGGTGGGCATTCCGTAGGTATCGTGGTAAGCCCGCACAAAATGGTCACTGCTTGCCTTGGAGGCACTATAGGGTGAATGTGGGTTGTACTTCGTCGTTTCATAGAAGAAGTCCTTGCCGTATGCCAAGTGGTGCTCGCCAGAAGAAGCGGTAGTGGTGAAAGGCGGTTCGATACCTTCGGGATGTGTCAGTTCCAAGGCACCATACACTTCGTCCGTAGAGATGTGGTAGAAGCGCTTGCCTTCATATTTCTCAGGGCGTGATTCCCAATAAATTTTGGCTGCTTGCAGAAGTGCCAGTGTACCCATCACGTTAGTGCGTGCAAATGTGAAGGGATCTTTGATGCTTCTGTCCACATGGCTTTCGGCGGCCAAGTGGATAATGCCGTCCACTTCATGTTCCTGCATCAGTTTCAGCATGAGGTCAAAGTCGCAAATGTCGCCTTTCACGAACGTATAGTTTGGCTTGTCCTCAATGTCTTTCAAATTGGCCAAGTTACCAGCATAGGTCAGTTTGTCCAAGTTGATGATATGGTAATCGGGGTATTTGTTCACAAACAGGCGTACTACATGGCTTCCTATAAATCCAGCTCCGCCGGTGATAATGATATTCTTCATTTTTAGTTATTTTTATAGAGTTAAAGGAGTTAAACCAATAGTGTTGTTTGCATGATTGCTTTATATTTGGCAAGCAAATTTCCTACTATAATTTCTCAAACCACTTTTACTCCTTTTAATTCTTAATTTTAAT
Organism: Bacteroidaceae bacterium; assembly: GCA_017516265.1. Taxonomy (GTDB): domain Bacteria; phylum Bacteroidota; class Bacteroidia; order Bacteroidales; family Bacteroidaceae; genus Phocaeicola_A. The sequence continues at coordinate 6,051 of JAFXDL010000027.1, read as the reverse complement.
ACAATTCCATATTAATCTCAAAGGGGGAATCAAAGTCTTTCAGTTGGGGATGATGGGCATCCTTTTCACTCAGAATCACTTTGTCTGCAGGGATTTTCCAATCGATATTCAGTGTGGGGTCATCCCAAGCTATTGCACCTTCAGCTTGTGGAGCATAAAAGTTGTCACACTTGTATTGGAAAATCACCTCATCGCTGAGCACACTGAATCCGTGGGCAAATCCGCGGGGAACGAAAAACTGACGGTGGTTGTCTTCGGTTAGTTCACAACTTACCCATTTCCCGTAGGTGGGTGACCCTTTACGGATATCTACGGCCACATCCAGCACAGCACCTTTTACACAACGTACCAATTTACTCTGTGCATAGGGCGGTTTCTGGAAGTGGAGGCCACGGAGCACACCGTAACTAGATTTGCTTTCGTTGTCTTGTACAAAGTGGATGGTGCGCACCTGTTCGTCGAATGCACGTTGGCTGAACGACTCGAAGAAATATCCGCGTGCATCAGTGAATATACGCGGTTCAATGATGACAACACCTTCAATATCGGTTTTTATTACATTCATCTTTTCAATTCGTCTATCACTTTTAATAAATATTGCCCGTATTGGTTCTTCAGCATTGGCTGAGCCACTTCACGCATTTTTTCTTCATCAATCCATCCTTGGCGGTAGGCTATGCCTTCCAAGCAGGCCACCTTCAGACCCTGGCGCTTTTCGATGACCTCAATGAAAGTTGAAGCCTCGCTCAGTGAGTCGTGTGTACCAGTGTCCAACCAGGCGAATCCACGGCCGAGAGTCTGCACCTTCAGTTCTCCGTCGTCGAGGAAGCGTTGGTTGACGGTTGTGATTTCCAATTCGCCACGGGGCGAGGGTTTGATGTTCTTGGCCACGTCCACCACCTTGTTGGGGTAGAAGTAGAGACCAACCACGGCATAGTTACTCTTCGGTTCTGCAGGTTTTTCCTCGATACTCAAGCAGTTTCCTTCTTTGTCAAACTCTGCCACTCCATAGCGTTCGGGGTCGCTCACCCAATATCCGAAGACGGTAGCCTTCTGTTCCTCCTCAGCCATGCGTACAGCTTCGCGGAGCATACCTGTGAATCCGCGTCCATGGAAGATGTTGTCACCCAATACCAGGCAAGCAGAGTCATTACCAATGAACTCTTCTCCAATGATGAAGGCTTGTGCCAATCCGTCTGGCGAGGGTTGTTCAGCATACTCAAAGCGTACGCCATAGTCGCTTCCATCGCCCAGCAAGCGCTTGAAGCCCGGTAGGTCGTGTGGAGTAGAGATGATGAGAATTTCTCTGATGCCGGCCAGCATCAGCACCGAAATCGGGTAATAGATCATCGGTTTGTCATAGATGGGTATCAGCTGTTTGCTGACTCCCTTGGTAATAGGGTACAAACGTGTGCCACTACCACCGGCCAATACGATTCCTTTCATAATAATATGTTTAATATTAAACTTTTTATCTTAAGATGATGCAAAGAAAGCATTTTTTCCTGAATTATACAAACAAAAACGAAAAAGATACCATCAATCATGGCATAATTATGTAAAAAGAGCAGATGCTCACGCACCCGCTCTTCCTTTTGTCAATCATGATCATACTATTTACGCTTACTTTTTGTTTGCGTAAATGTTTCATTATACTATTAACTTTTTTGCTTTTTTATATTCCCAATGATTTCTTGATAGCCTCGAACTTGGCGTCAGCAGCAGCACCTGCGCTTGCATAACACTTGGCGCATCCCATTTCACCCTTAGCTTCCATATAGAATTTAATCTTGGGTTCTGTACCTGATGGACGTACGCTTACCTTGCTTCCATCTTCAGTGAAATACTGCAGTACATTGCTTGTTTCAGGCATCACCAAATCGGTCACATTGCCTTCGCCATCGGTAGCTTTTAAGGTCTTGAAGTCCTTGGCCAAAATGACCTTAGAACCACCCAATTCCTTCGGAGGATTGGCACGGAAATTTTCCATCATGGCTTTGATTTCTTCAGCTCCACTCTTACCAGGCTTGGTCACACTGATGGCGCATTCCTTAGAGAATCCGTATTCTACGTAGATTTCCATCAGCACGTCGTACAGAGTCTTTCCCTGATCCTTTGCCCATGCACAGATTTCGGCCAACAGGGTACAAGCTGACACTGCATCCTTGTCGCGCACGAAGTCTTCGGCCAGGAATCCGTAGCTCTCTTCGCCACCACCGATATATTGCTGCTTGCCTTCGCTCAGGCGGATTTCGCGTGCAATCCACTTGAATCCCGTGTAGCAGTCGCGCATCTCTATGTTGTTCTTGTCTGCCACGGCCTTGATGAGTTCGGTGGTCACGATGGTCTTCACGATGAAGTCTGTGTCCTTCATCTTGCCCATAGCCTTGCGGTTCTTGATAATATAATAAAGGAAGATTAGGGCTGTTTGGTTACCGTTCACCAATACCCATTCTCCCTTGTCGTTCTTGCAGGCCATACCCACGCGGTCAGCATCAGGGTCGGTAGCCATCACAATGTCAGCATCAATTTTCTTGGCCAGTTCGATAGCCATTGAAAGAGCCTCTGCATTCTCTGGGTTGGGCGAGATGACGGTGGGGAAGTCACCGCTTTTAACCATCTGTTCGGGTACGCAGTGTACGTTCTCAAATCCCCATTGCTTCAAAGCGCGTGGTACCAGCATCATACCTGTTCCATGGATTGGAGTGAAGACGATGCTCAAGTCCTTCTGACGCTTGATAACTTCGGGGTCGATGGAGATTCCGAGCACCTTGTCCAGATAAACACTATCTACATCCTCACCAATAATTTGGATGAGTTCCTTGTTGCCCTCGAACTTGATGTCAGCCGCCGAGGCTATCTTATTCACCTCGTCTATGATACCCTTGTCATGCGGGGCAAGCACCTGTGCACCATCATCCCAGTAAGCCTTGTAGCCATTGTATTCTTTAGGGTTGTGGCTGGCGGTCAGGATGATACCGCTCTGACATCCGAGATGACGGATGGCGAATGACATTTCAGGAGTAGGGCGCATGTCGTCAAAGAGATATACTTTGATACCGTTTGCTGAGAATATGTCAGCTGAGATTTCTGCAAACAGACGGCTGTTGTTTCGGCAGTCATGGCCAATGCAGACTGAGATTTGTTCCAAATCCTTGAAATTCTTGTTCAAGTAATTGGCAAGCCCCTGAGTGGCTGCACCCACGGTGTAGATGTTCATGCGGTTCGAGCCTACACCCATGATTCCGCGCAAACCGCCTGTGCCGAACTCCAAATCTTTATAGAAAGCCTCGATGAGGTCTGTTTTGTCTTCGCTTTCCAGCATGCGGCGCACTTCGGCTTGGGTTTCTGCATCATAGGCAGGTGTCAGCCATTTTTGTGCTTTCGCGGTCACTTCTTGAATCAGTTGTTCGTTTTCCATATTCGTGTATGAATTTAAAATATTAATTGGTTCTTTTCTTCTTTATTCTATTAAACGGCACAAATGTAAGTAAAATATTTGTGTCTCAGTAAAGATTAACAGAATTTAAGTAAAAACATCATTTCTTGTTCTCCCTTATCAGATACCTGTCACCTGTTTGTTTCACTACCGCGCGGTTGTATTCCTCGGGGTATCCAGGGCGTATCACAGGTGCACACATTCCTTCGGGTGTACGTTTGAAATTACCGTTTTCATCCACTCTTTTGATGACCATGTCGTTGTACTTTACAATCAGTTTTTCTCCTAGTTTGCGCCATGCAGTGTGTGCCTCTAAGGCCGATTTGATAGAGTGGTTGGTCAAGTATTTGCGTGCTTCCTTAGGGTCCTGTGCATACAGTTCGTTAGCCCTTCGTTCTATGTCGTCCTGCCACTCCAGGTTGATTTCTTCCAGGCGGTTTTGCTCGTTTCTCACATCGTCTATCATCTGGCTGTATCGCATGTACACCATGTTGGCTACCCAGTTGAACACCCAAAAAGAAGATTCCCATGAGAAGGTCACAGCATCACCTTTCTCCTTGCTGTAGCAGGGTGGCACTTCATCCGTACAGCAATAGATGGGGGTGAACACCGTTAGGTTTGCATCGTCCGTACCAAACCACAGCACGCCACCTATGGGGCTGTGCATCCATTCACGCATCTGACTGACAAATACCCATGCAGTTTGCTGCGTACTGATGGGGCGTTCGTTGTAGTACTCCTTCCCATCCACTTTGAAAGTCAATGGTGACGGGCGGTAGGGCATACTCCATGGTCCTGCTCCCAAATCGTGTGTGATATCCAGTGGGGTAGCCTCGTAGTGGTCGCGCATGGCCAGCTGCATGTCTCTCAGGCTCAGCTTTTGGTTGGGGCGTACATACAGAGGCATAGGATCACCTTTTCCGCTGCCGATATACATCAGGTGTTTCTCCATGTCATCGTTGAACTTGTTGAAGAAACTCCACACGCGTGCTTCGCAATAGCGATGTGCACCAAAGTCCATCGGGGCGTATGCTTTGGCAAAACTGAATTCATCATTGTTCCCGTGGAAAAATTCATTGTTGCGTGCAAAAGCTATCACGTCGGGCGAGTACTTGCAGTTCTCAGGATCGTCCAGCGGGAACTGGTGTATGCGTGCCTGATTGGCATGTGCGGCAATGCAGTCATCCGGAATCCTCACGGCCACCCATACGGCTCCCTTCACACCTGGTCCTTTGCCTATCATCTCCATAATCCATGCCTCCTTCGGGTCTGCAATCGTGAAGCTCTCGCCACTGCTGTAGTATCCATATTCGGCCACCAGGTCGGTCATCACCTGTATAGCTTCCCGTGCGCTTCGCGAGCGTTGCAGGGCCACATACATCAGACTTCCGTAGTCCATGATACCTGTCGTGTCAATCAGTTCTTCGCGTCCGGTGAACGTCGTTTCCGCAATGGTCACCTGATATTCGTTGATGTTTCCTATCACGTTGTACGTCTTTTCTGCCTCGGGGATATAGCCTAAGAATTTGCCCGTGTCCCAGTCGTGTATGGGGCGTTTTTCACCCTTTTGGTGTGTGGCGGCAGGGTAGTGGCACAGGTATCCGAACATGCCGTATGAGTCTGCACTGTATGACACCATTACCGAACCATCCTTCGATGCTTCTCGCCCTACAATCAAGTTTGTGCAGGCCATTCCCGCCAATGTGGCGATGCAGAAGGCCCATGCTGTCATTAAAAATCTCTTGTTCATATATTATTTCTTACATTATAGAGGTGGGGACTGTGAATCCCCACCTTAATGTTTCATTCAGCTTACTTGTTTATCTCACGGAGCCACTTCTCCAGTTCATTTGTCCATTGGGCCTTATAAGGGAAACTGTCGCGGAATCCCCAGCCATGACCACCAACGGGGTAGAGGTGCATGGTGACTGGTACCTTATTCTGCACCAGGGCACGATAGTAGCGAAGGCTGTTTTCTACGGGCACTGCGCGGTCGTCACTGGAGTGAAGAATGAAAGCTTGCGGTGTGCGCGGGGTCACTTGCAATTCGTTGCAATAGTAGCGCACGGTCTCTTCATCGGGTGTCTTACCGAGAAGCCAATTGCGGGTGCCCTGATGGGTGATTTCATTATCGAGTGAAACAACGGGGTAGAAGAGAATCTGGAAGTCAGGACGTACAGTCTCTTCGGCATCAAAATGGGTAGCGGCAGTTGCTGCAAGGTGACCTCCTGCTGATGAACCTTGGATACCAATCTTGTTAGGACTTACTCCCCATTCAGCACCACGCTGGCGCATGATACGGATGGCCTGTTGGGCATCGCTTAGGGGTACTTCCTTATGCATGTTGGGAAGACGATAGACGAGTACGGCAAAGGTAATACCTTGGGCATTGTACCAGGCAGCCTGGTCGTGACCTTCGTGAGCCGTGGCAAGGTGACTGTATCCTCCACCAGGACAAGCGATGACAGCCATGCCTGTATTACGCCCCTTAGGTGCAGGATAGACAGTGAGGGTGGCTTCATGATACATCTTGTCACCTTCCTTGAGCTCATTACTGTTGGGGGCGCCTTGCTCCCAGAGTTTCAGTTCGATGGCACCTTTCTGTTGTGCAG
>JAFXDL010000026.1 GCA_017516265.1 Bacteroidaceae bacterium | reverse complement strand
TGAGCACCGCCCAGCTCTACGCCCTGCCCTACGAGCACCAACGGACGCTTGGCCTCGTTGATGAGTGCAGCAGCCTCTTCGATGCTACCTTCCTTCGGCATGGGATTGGGGTCGTAGCTGCGGATAAAATCGACCGTAGCAGGTTCGTAATCCACCATCTCCACCTGTGCATTCTTGGTGAAGTCGAGCACCACAGGGCCCGGTCGTCCGTTCTTGGCCAAGAAGAAGGCACGAGCCACCGCCCAAGCCACATCCTTAGCCGAGCGAATCTGGTAGCTCCACTTGGTGATGGGTTGCGTGATGCTCACGAGGTCCACCTCCTGAAAGGCATCTGTGCCCAGCATACCCGTAGGCACCTGTCCGGCAATCACCACGATGGGGGTACTGTCAATCATGGCATCGGCAATGCCCGTCAGTGTGTTGGTGGCACCAGGTCCGCTAGTGACAAGGCACACTCCCACCTGCCCCGACACACGGGCAAACCCCTGTGCGGCATGGGTGGCACCCTGTTCGTGACGCACCAGTATGTGGTTCAACGTATCGCGATGACCATAGAGGGCATCAAACGTAGGCATGATGCTTCCGCCCGGATAACCGAAGAGGGTCTTCACCCCCTGGTGCTCCAACGAGCGCATCAGTGCTTCTGCTCCTGTTATTTGTTGTTTCATATAATCTAATGGACCCTCACCCTGCCCCTCCCAAGGGAGGGGAGTGAAATGTCTTTATATAATTAATATTTGATTCTTAATTACTATAAATCTCTCCTATATTTCGCGTTCTGAGTACTGAGTTTTGAGCTTTGAGTGTCCAAAGTATCCACTCCCCTCCCTTGGGAGGGGCAGGGGGAGGGTCTGTTCTCAATCTACAATTCTCACTCCTCCCTTATCAGCCGAGCTCACCATGCTGGCATAGGCGCGGAGACTCTTGCTCACCACACGGTTGCGGGTCACGGGAGTCATGGGACGTGCGGCCAGTTCCTCGTCCGTCAATTTCACGTTGATGGTACGGTTGGGGATATCTATTTCTATGATGTCACCATCTACAATCTTGCCGATGTTTCCACCAGCAGCAGCTTCGGGTGAGATGTGTCCGATGCTCAATCCCGAGGTTCCGCCCGAGAAGCGTCCGTCAGTGATGAGCGCGCACTCCTTGCCCAGGTGCTTGCTCTTGATGTAGCTGGTGGGGTAAAGCATCTCCTGCATACCCGGTCCACCCTTGGGGCCTTCGTGGGTAATGACCACCACATCGCCACTCACCACCTGTCCGCCCAGGATGCCATCGCATGCCGCCTCTTGCGAGTCAAACACTTTGGCAGGGCCTGTAAACTTCCAGATGCTTTCGTCCACACCGGCCGTCTTCACCACACATCCATCCTGCGCGATGTTTCCCTTCAGTACGGCCAGTCCGCCATCCTTCGAGTAGGCATGAGCCAAGTCGCGGATGCAACCATTGGCACGGTCGGTATCGAGTTCTTTATAATAAGTGGCTTGCGAACCCAGCTTGATATTGAACTTGCGGGCGGGTGCACTGTAGTAGATGCGAGACCCACCTGACCTCCCTGTGAGGGAGGGACTTGAATTGCTTTGGTTAGCAGAAGTATCCAGTTTCTCTCCCTCACAGGGAGAGTCAGAGAGGGTCTTCGTTATATCATACTTCTCAATCGCCTCGCCCAGCGTCATGCCATCCACACGGCACACATCGGTGTCGAGCAATCCGCCCTTGGAGAGTTCGGCCAAGATGTTGAGGATACCACCGGCACGGTTCACGTCCTCGATATGGTACTTCTGTGTATTGGGAGCCACCTTGCAGAGGCAGGGCACCCGGCGCGAAAGCATGTCGATGTCGTCCATGGTAAAGTCCACACCCGCCTCGTTGGCAATGGCCAGCAGGTGGAGCACCGTGTTGGTGGAACCTCCCATGGCGATGTCCAGCGTCATGGCATTGAGGAAAGCCGCGCGGGTGGCTATGCTCAGGGGGAGCACACTCTCGTCGCCCTCCTCGTAGTACCGGTAGGCATTCTTCACGATGAGTGCAGCCGCATCCTTGAAGAGTTGCGTACGGTTCTCGTGCGTAGCCAGGATAGTGCCGTTACCGGGCAGGGCAAGACCCAATGCCTCGTTCAGGCAGTTCATCGAGTTGGCCGTGAACATACCCGAGCAACATCCGCATCCCGGACAGGCATGGTTCTCTATCTGCGCCACGTCTTCGTCGCTCACGCTCTCGTCAGCGCTCTTTATCATCGCGTCAATCAGGTCGAGGTGTTGCCCCTTCCACTCGCCAGCCTCCATCGGGCCACCACTCACAAACACCGTAGGGATGTTCAGCCTCATGGCGGCCATCAGCATACCCGGAGTAATCTTGTCGCAATTCGAGATGCACACCAGCGCATCGGCCTTGTGGGCGTTGCACATATACTCCACCGAGTCGGCAATGATGTCGCGACTGGGCAGGGAGTAGAGCATACCATCGTGCCCCATGGCGATACCGTCATCTACGGCAATGGTATTGAACTCAGCGGCAAAGCATCCGAGCTTCTCAATCTCGGCCTTTACCAATTGGCCGATTTCGTGCAGATGGGTATGCCCCGGGACAAACTGGGTGAACGAGTTGGCTATAGCAATGATGGGTTTGCCTATCATTTCGCGTTTCATGCCGTTGGCTACCCAAAGGGCGCGGGCCCCTGCCATACGGCGACCTTGTGTGCTGAATGCGCTACGCAATGGATGTTTCATATTCTCTTTTTTAATTCAAAAAGCCTCCCTCACGTCAGTGAGAAAGGCCATCCGATTTACTTTTTATTTCTGTATCTTCGTACATTCCATATATATACACGCCTTTCTCACGCTCTTGATGTTTCCACCACGACGTTGACCACCAGTAGTAGGCTGCTAATTCGTGCAATGTTTGTACTCTGAATCATATTTTTCTCTTTGTTTTTCTATTAACGGCTGCAAAGGTAAGGTATTTTTCGCAACCAACAAACAAAACTGCGAGTTTTTTCAGCCAAAATCTTTAATTTTGTAAGCAGACACACCTTTTTCGCTTGATTTTTGTCAGCAATTGCATTATTCCTTTTGGCTTTACTTCCCATAGCCCACTCCTCCACCGTAGCTGTTTCTGACGGAGAACTGATGACCGATACGGAAGAGTTTGTCCAAGATGGTACTGTAGGGACGGACATAAACGGTATAGCAATTCACCACACACATGAGCAATTAGCAAGAAAAAGAGCACCGCTACTTACATTTTGTCATTTCGAAGTACTACAGAAAGCGCCCTGCTTTTGTATAAATATACAACCACAAAGTCTTTTTCTGCATAAATATACAGAAACAACTGCATTTTATCCTTTTTCCAGCCCTTCATTTTAGCAGAAATCGCACCTTCTAGAAGAATAAATCGACAGCAGAAAAGAGACAAACCACCCTCCGTCCGAAGACAAACAGCTGTTTGTCCGTCGGCGGACAGCTGTCCGACTACCCTATGAACAGCTGTCCGACCGGAGTCCGACAGCTGTTCGTCTCCACTCCGACAGCTGTCGGACTGGAAAACACGGCTTTTTGAATCTTCATTTTCTGCAGATTAGTCGTTTTTGGGCAGGTATTGGCGCGTAGAATTACTGCCTTTTCCTGCTGTGTATTGCTGTATTTACATGATTGTCAATGGGATAAATAGGATTTCTATTCCAAAAATCGCGTATTTTCACCCAAAATCCGTTTCGGGCGGAAATACGCGATTCTCGTGAAGGGAATATACGGTTTGACAATTTGCCAGAATGGCTGTAGAACGGCACTATACCTCCCTTCAATAGTTTCTATGTTCATTATTATTTCTCGCGCCACCAAAAACAAAGCCAATTTCTAAGTAGTCCTAAGTTCCCTTTATAGATTACTAGTGTTTTACTAATCAAAACTCATAAGATAAATTAAAAAAAACAGAATGAAGTATGGATTCATCAGGATATAAATCTTTAAACTCAGTACTTTCAACCTTTAAATGTTTTCGTGAGGAATAAATGTCCCAATTTGAGAAACCATACCCAACAGCAATTGCTATTTTTTGAATTTGGAAATTGATAGCAGCTCTTATGTTCCAGAAACACCAATTACCTTTGATTGTAGAGACATAAGAGTAGCGGTGTTGCTGTGTATGACTATTTACGTAATCAACATGTACTCCCGCATAAGGGAAGACACAAATTAGCCCAGGTTCTAGCAGGAATGACATTTTAACACCCTTCAAACATAGGATATTTGGTGTCTTGAACAAAATGGAAGGATGCAAATATAATCTTTCCACTTCTTCATCTGTTTCATCAATCCTCCAACTTTCCCATTTCCCTTCAACCGTACCTGAAAGCGAATAATCAGTGAACCATTGGTCGTAAATGCCTAATCCTCCCCCTACACCAAATAGAGAACATACCATATAATGATAGCTAAAGTCTGTATAGTAAGCATTGTTAGTGTCTAGCCCTATAGAGACTGCCATTCTATTCCTTTCATTGACTGTATGACCATAAACATCTGTTAATGTTACCCCAAATAACATCAACAGCCATGTATATTTTGCTACGATTCTAAACATCAGACTTATTATTAGATATAATTTGCTATTTTCTTATTCTACCCCCTTTCCATGTTCCATTATAATATGCTGTTCATCCCGTTAAGCAAAATAATGAATCTTCCCTCAATGAACTTTGTAGAAAGCTGTTCATTTACTTGTTTTTCTAGGAAAGACGTTCTGCCAATGTTTATAGTTCGTGTAGCCATTATTCTTTGTCATTTCTATTTTATGTTGCAAAAATAGTCTATTCTCTTCAAAATACCAACAATTTTATGTTTTTATGCTCAAGAGGTCAGTTATGTCTCTGAAAGCAACAACAGGGATACACCTTATTATATAATATAGCCGAAGAAATTTTCACTTTCTTGAAAAATAATTGGGGCAAACTATTGACATCGCCTTCTGGATGTTGTATATTTGCAGTGTGAAAACAAAATGCGCATTTGTCAGACACAAAAAGAAGTATCAGTATTAACCATTAAAAAAACAAATTGATTTATGGGAGTATCAGTAGCTATCCAGAAGCAAGTGTTGAATTTCGACGAGAACAAGAAGACAATGTACGTAGCCAAGGCGCAACGGGGCGATGTCATCACATCAGACAAGGTTGCAAAGTATGTGGCTCAGGACACAGGTGCCCGTCCGGCACAGGTAAAAATGATTCTCGACACACTCGTAGATTCCATGATGGGATGGATAGAAGAAGGGCATGGTGTGAAGTTGGGAGACTTCGGCTCGTTCATGCCGACGGTGAAGAGCGCAAGCAGCGAAGTGGCCAAAGAGGCCGGTGTGAAGCGCGTGTGGGTTACATTCTATGCCAGCAAGGAACTTAAGGAGCGACTTGACGGTGTGAAGTACAGCACAGAGAATGAATATGCCACCGCCGGAACGGAAGACGACAGTTCGTCAAATGAAAATTCAGGTGATAGCGGTTCCTCTGATTCAGGAAACAATCCGCTCTAAACAAGCAAGTGGTGCAATATGCACAGGAAAAGGAGGTCACTAACGGCCTCCTTTTCTGCTTTTTAAGGAACGTATTGAATACACTCCCCCTCATTCATGATGATAAGGCTCGCCACGAAGTATCGTCATGGCGCGATAAATCTGCTCGACAAACACGAGGCGGATCATCTGATGGGAAAAGGTCATCTTCGAGAGGGAGACCTTCTCTTGCGCCGCTTGGTAGATACGGGGTGAGAAGCCATAGGGGCCACCGATGATGAAAACCAACCGCTTGCCCGTGGCACTGAGTTTGCGCTCCATCCACGTGGCAAACTCCACAGAGCGGAACTCCCGTCCGTGTTCGTCGAGAAGCACCACGGTGTCGCCCGGTTGCAGGGCTTTCAGGATGAGGTCGGCCTCGCGCTCCTTCTGTTGCTCCTCGGTCAGGTTCTTGGTATTCTTCAGTTCGGGGATAATCTCCATATCGAAAGGGATGTAGTGCTTCGTGCGCTCCACATACTCCTTGATGGCGGTAATGTAATAGGACTCTACCGTCCGCCCTACGGCAAGCAGGATTGTTTTCATCTTGTCTGTTCTTGAGGTTTGACGAACTCCCTTGCCCCGGCATCGGACGCCTCGTCCTCCAAGCGGTTGCGTCCGAGGCGGTCGAGGGGATAGAAGAGACGTGCATCATCGGCACTTCCCGCTCCTACTGCTTGCGACAGGGAGTCCAGTGAAAAGTCGTAATAGAAAATGTCGGTGTCGATAAGTGGAAAATTGGTGATGCGGTTCACATCGTGCCCCAGGGAGTCGATACGTACATGATAGTAGCGTCCGTCTGGAAGCGTATCGGCACCAATGCTGTCTGCTGGAATATTCAAGAGACAATGCGAGAAGCGATAGTTGAACGCGAGCGTATCACTCTTGTCGCGCATAAGCATCAGTTCGTTGGACGAATAGCCGGTGATGACAGAGCTACGGAATTCGGCACGGGTGAGCGGACAAAACTCGTTGCTCAAACTGATAGTTGCCCCACGATAAGCCCAAGGATAGAAGTTGGCCAAGGTGCTACAGACCACTTGCACATCGCCACCGCGCACCTTGAGGCAATGGCTTCCGGCATTGGTCAGTTCAGAGTTGCCCACCCAAATGCGCCCATTAACGACACTGAGGGCATTGCCCGCCACGTTGTGGATGACGGAGTTTTCGATGGTGAGCTTGTTTCGGTCCGAAGCGGAAGAGTCACACCGGATTCCCCAACTACCGCTATGGATATCCACATGGTTGAGATGGTTGTCAAAGCTGGAAGCATGCAGGATAACCCCACCCCACTGATTGTCCAGACGGTCATAGGGGAGGTAATCAAACATACGGTCGAGCCTGTCACCTCGGAAAACGATGGGGTTGTCCAGAGTGCCCTCGGCCTTCAATGTGCCATAGACACGCATAAAGGCACCGTTATGAAAATGGAGGCGCACACCCTCGGAGAGGCGCAAGGTGGCACTGCTATCCACCCGCAAACTATCGTACACGACATAAGGACGATGCCCCGTAAGGAGGGTATCCGCAGAGAAGATGGTGCCACGAAGCACCACCATGTCCTGCCCGTAAGCCTCCAGCTGCACCTGCTGGTAGAAGCCGCTCTGCAAAAGGAACTGAAGCGAATCGCGAAGCAGGAAGGGATTGTCCTCGTTGCGCGGGTCAACGGTGACTTCGACAAAGACATAGAGGCTATCGCCACTACGCACCTCGACATCCGCGAACTCGGTGCCACTCATGCCATCGACATTCACCCGGAAGCCCGACCGGCCACCACTGGCCAGACGGACGGAGGGAAGCATCAGCGACTCGTCGCCACGATTATAGACCTTGAACAACTGGGTGCTGGAGCCTATGGTGGTGAACACGGTGTCGAACCGGATGGTATCTTCTGAAAACGTCAACAAGGCCGAAGGGGAGGTGGTATAGGTCTCGTCATCATCACACGAGGCAAAGAGGAGTGACGACAAGACCAGCAAAGGGAGCATCCATATACCTATTATATCTATAGCAGGGAGTCTTCTTCTTTTCATCATCGAGGGTTATTTTCTACAAGAGAATAACGGAGAAAGGGAGGAGATATTACATTGGGAGAGATAAGGATGAGGGATTTTTTTGAGAAAATTCTTCTTTAGGAATGTAGGAGGAGATTCTTTTTTAGGAGTGTAGGAGACAGGAGTGTAGGAGTGTAGACACCATACCTTGATTAAACAAAATCAAAAGAGGTTTTCGATGAGCTTTAGCGAATAATAGTTTTGACTATAATATTCCTATGCGAGCAAATATGCCAGCTGCACATTCGTCTACACTTCTAAGCGAAGCGTCACTCCTACCCTCCTGTACTCCTATAAAAGAAAGCCCCCATCAGCCACGCACGGCAATGCTCTCAATCTCTACCAGCGCGCCCTTGGGGAGCTGCTTCACGGCAAAGGCCGAACGGGCAGGGAAAGCACCGCTGAAGTAGGTGGCATACACCTCGTTCATCTCTACGAACATGGAAATGTCGGCCAAGAATACGGTGGTCTTCACCACATTGTCCAACGTAAGGCCTGCTTCGGCCAATACAGCCTTGATGTTCTCAAACACTTGGGTAGTCTGCTCCTTGATGCCGCCTTCTACCACATCGCCCGTAGCGGGATTGACGGGAATCTGACCTGAAAGGAATACCATATTTCCAACTTCTATCGCCTGGCTATAAGGACCGATGGCTGCAGGTGCATTGGGGGTTGAAATCACTTTTTTCATATTACTACGTTTTTAAAATTAATATTTTTAGGTTTTACAAATTCTACATTCTTCTTTAACAAAGGATGTGCTAAAGTACTAAAATCTGCAACAACGGCATGAACAATCGGCCGATATTTACGTTCATTTAACATCAAAAGGCAACTTAAACAAAAAAACTAGAAAAAAAACGGAAGAAAAAGATGCCAATTGCAAAAATATAACTACTTTTGCAGAGTCAAATTGAAGTAAGAGCAGAAAAAAACAATCAAAAGGCTCTACCGCACTTTGCAACACATTAGTTAGAAAACAATAATTCACCAATCAAGCCTTATCATTTTTTTATTTTGGATACCAACTTGACTGCGGCGTGCAGAAAGGAAGTATAATCAAAGGATGCAAAAGGCTGGAAATACACATTTATTACATTTATGTACAACATCATCCAACTTAGAGAAAAAGAGTTGAACGAGCTGCAAGAGATTGCGAAAGAACTGGGAATAACACCCAAAGGAAGCATGGAGAAAGACGAGCTCGTATATAAGATATTGGACGAACAGGCTATTGCTGGTGCCGCCCAGAAGGCTACTGAAAAGACACCTAAGAAACGGTCGAGAGTAACCGTCAAACAAGGTGCCGGACGAGTATATACAGCATCGAAAGACAAAGCTGAAAAGATAGAAGAACCGCAAAAGGTGGTAACCCCTGCACCCACAGAGCCTGTACAAGAAGAGGCTGTTGCGGAAACCGTAGTTACAGAAACACCTGAACCGTCGGAAAATGCAGAAGTACAGGAAGCGCCTGCACCCAAGAAACGCGGCCGAAAACCAGGTAGCAAGAACAAGCCCAAAGTAGCCGCAGAGGAGGAGCTGAAGGAAGTCGAAGCTACCCCCACGGAGACTGTGCCTGAAACAACGAACACGTTGACAGAAACGCCGGCAGACGAAGAAGCCGTACCCGAAGCCAAAGAAGAGAATGAGTCTGTAGCCATCACAGAAGAAGAGGCCGACAAACCCGAGGAGGCCATTTCAAAGGAAGACGAGACGGAAGAACCGGCCGAGGCTCCCACCAAGGAAGAAGAACCGGTCAAGAGAAAATCATCCGTCAATGACGACCTGCCCGAATTTCTCCTGCAGAACCCCTATGCTACAGAAGACTTCATCCCCATCGAAGACCTTCCCTCAGAGGGCAATCTGGAGATACCCGAAGAGTTGTTCGGCAAATTCGAGTCAACAAAAATAGAGGCTCCCATCCAACCCCAACAACAATCGCAACAATTTGACGATTACCCCGACTACTTTGACACCCAATTGCCTCCGACACCCGTACGTGTAGAAAAGAACTACGATTTCGAAGGCATATTGGATGGCACCGGTGTGCTCGAAATCATGAGCGACGGATACGGATTCCTCCGCTCAGCCGACTATAACTACCTCTCTTCGCCCGATGACATCTACGTGTCACAAGCACAAATCAAACTCTACGGATTGAAGACGGGCGACGTGGTGGAAGGCCCCATCCGTCCGCCCAAAGAGGGAGAAAAGTACTTCCCGCTGGTGAAAGCAACGAAAATCAATGGCAAAAACCCCGCGGTGGTGCGCGACCGTGTGCCCTTCGAACACCTCACTCCCCTCTTCCCTGATGAGAAATTCAAACTCTGCACCGGACGTGGCGACAACCTCTCTGCCCGTGTGGTAGATATGTTCGCTCCCATCGGAAAGGGACAACGTGCGCTCATCGTGGCCCAACCCAAAACGGGTAAGACCATCCTGATGAAGGACATTGCCAACGCCATCGCAGCCAACCATCCAGAGGCTTACATGATCATGCTCCTCATCGACGAACGCCCCGAGGAGGTGACCGACATGGCACGTAGTGTCAACGCCGAGGTGATTGCATCGACCTTCGACGAACCTGCCGAACGCCACGTGAAGATTGCCGGCATTGTGCTCGAAAAGGCCAAGCGCATGGTCGAGTGCGGACACGATGTGGTCATCTTCCTCGACTCCATCACCCGTCTGGCCCGTGCTTACAACACCGTGTCACCCGCATCGGGCAAGGTCCTCTCCGGAGGTGTGGATGCCAACGCCCTGCACAAACCCAAGCGCTTCTTCGGTGCCGCACGTAACATCGAAGGTGGAGGTTCGCTCACAATCATCGCCACCGCCCTCATCGACACTGGTTCAAAGATGGACGAAGTTATCTTCGAAGAGTTCAAGGGTACGGGTAACATGGAGCTCCAGCTCGACCGAAACCTGTCGAACAAGCGCATCTTCCCAGCCGTCAACATTGTGGCTTCAAGCACACGTCGCGACGACCTGTTGCACGACAAGATGACCCTCGACCGTATGTGGATTCTCCGCAAATACCTGGCCGACATGAACCCCATCGAAGCCATGGATTTCGTAAAGGGACGCCTCGAACAGACGCGCGACAACGAAGAGTTCCTGATGAGCATGAATTCGTAAACGAACGAACGACCATACATATAATAAAGGTAAGGAGCGGAGCCGCTGGGCATCCGCTCCTTGCCTTTTTTGCAGGATAAAACACAGAGACACGGAGACTGAGAGCCTTTTATAAGTCTATCTGTATAGACCAGAATCTCTGTGTCTCCGTGCCTCTGTGTTCTAAAAACAGTTATGCACACCTTCCGGCATGAACTTGGAGCAAGACTCCATATTCCCTTATGTGCCTAAAGAACAACAAATCAGAAAGGCAGGTCGTCCTTCTCGTCACCAGCTGTGAAGTCAACCGGAGCAGCCGATGCGGGCGGGAAGGGAGCGGCATTCTCGCCCACAGGAGCTTGAGCAGCCGGAGCCTGAGCACCTACGCGCTCTACCTTCCAGGCACGGATATCGTTGAACCAACGGTCTTGCCACTGGCGACAATCAATGTCAAATGACACGGTGAGTTCTTCGCCCAACTGGATGTTGAACTGGTCAATTTTATCGGCTCCGAACAGGTTGAAGCACATCTTACGGGGGTATTGGTCGTGTGTCTCCAGCACGTATTCCTGAGTCTTCCAGGGATTACCACTTCTTGAAACTCCCTCTCTTGCGGGGAGTACAGCAATTATTTTACCACTTAATTCCATGACTATACTTTAAAATTTGTCGCGAAAGTACAACATTATTTCATATAAAACGAATTTTTCTCCACCTTTTTGCAATAGATACACAAAGTTTTCGTACCTTTGTCACATTATTATAATAAGTACAAAAAACAAAAATAAGAAATAAGCATTAACCCGTATGAAACTTGTAATATCAAGCACTGCGCTTTTCAGCCATTTGCAGGCTATCAGCCGAGTTATCAACTCGAAGAACACATTGCCAATCTTGGATTGTTTCCTTTTTGAACTCAACGACGGAGTATTGTCACTGACGGCCTCGGACAATGAAACGACCATGGCTACATCATTGGAAGTGACCGAAAGCGATGGCAATTGCCGATTCGCCATCAACGCCAAGACCATTCTGGATGCGCTGAAGGAAATCCCTGAACAACCGCTGACATTCGCATTCAATCCCGATACACTGGAGCTCCTCGTGCAATATATGAACGGACGCTATAGCGTGGTAGCACAGAATGCCGATGAATATCCCATCCCTGTAACATTGGGCGACGGTGCTGTACACGTGGAAATGGAAGCCGGCATCCTGCTGAATGGCATCAACCGTGCCCTCTTTGCTACAGCCGATGACGAGTTGCGCCCCGTGATGAACGGTATCTACTTCGACATCACCACCGAAGACCTCACCATGGTGGCTTCGGACGGACACAAGTTGGTACGTAACAAGAATTTCACTACAAAAGGAAACGAAAAGGCCGCTTTCATCCTGCCCAAGAAACCGGCTACTCTGCTGAAGAACCTGTTGGGAAAAGAACAAGGTATCGTAAACATCGACTTCGATGACCGCAACGCCAACTTCACATTGCCCAACTATCGCATGGTGTGCCGCCTGATAGAGGGACGTTACCCTAACTACAACTCGGTAATCCCGCAAAACAACCCCCACAAAGTGACTATCGACCGCGCCATCCTGCTGAGTGCCCTCAAGCGCGTTTCTGTTTTCTCTTCCCAAGCAAGCAGCCTCATCAAACTCCGTCTGCAAGAGAACCAACTGGTACTTTCAGGACAGGACATCGACTTCTCTACCTCTGCTGAGGAAAGCATCAATTGCAGCTATGCCGGCTCACCCATGAGCATCGGATTCAAGGCTACGTTCCTCATCGACATCCTGAACAACCTCTCAGGACAGGACGTAGTCATCGAACTGGCCGACCCCTCACGCGCCGGAGTACTTGTGCCCGCCGAACAGGAGGAGAACGAAGACCTGCTGATGCTGCTCATGCCGATGATGCTGAACGACTAAAGAAAATATAATTTGCCAATATGCTAATGTGCCAATGTGCCAATGTGCTTATCTGATAGTGCCGCATGGTCATTGGCACATTAGCAAATTGGCAAATTAGCACATTAACTCATTGACTCATGAAACTGAATCTGAAAAACCCGCTTGTTTTCTTCGACTTGGAGACAACGGGTGTCAACATAAACAATGACCGCATTGTGGAAATCTGTTACCTGAAGGTTTACCCCAACGGCAACGAAGAGTCGAAGACAATGCGAATCAATCCCGAAATGCACATCCCCGAACAATCGTCGGCCGTGCATGGCATCTATGATGAGGACGTGGCCGATTGTCCCACCTTCAAGGAGGTGGCCAAGTTGATAGCCCGCGACATCGAGGGATGCGACTTGGCCGGTTTCAATAGCAACCGCTTCGACGTACCTCTGCTGGCCGAGGAGTTCCTCCGTGCCGGAGTCGATATCGACATGAGCCGACGGAAGTTCATCGATGTGCAGGTCATCTATCACAAGTTGGAGCAACGAACCCTGTCGGCCGCATACAAATTCTATTGCGACAAAAATCTGGAGGATGCCCATACGGCAGAAGCAGACACACGGGCAACGTATGAGGTGCTGAAAGCACAACTCGACCGTTACCCCGAAGCGTTGCAAAACGATATGGCCTTCCTCTCAGAGTACTCCAGCTTCACACGCAACGTGGATTTTGCCGGACGCATGGTATATAACGAGCAGAACATACCAACCTTCAACTTTGGCAAATACAAGGGAAAAACCGTGGAGGAAGTACTCCGCCGTGACCCCGGATACTACAATTGGATGCTTCAGGGTGACTTCACACTGAACACCAAGCAGATGTTGACACGCATAAAATTAGGAATGAAATGATTTGACAATATGCCCAATATGCTAATGTGCTAATGGCCATGCGGCACTATTACAATTAGCACATTGACATATTAGCACATTGGCATATTAGCACATTGGCATATTAGCACATTAAACCTATCCTCATGTCATTAAAAGGAAAGAAATTCGTACTCGGTATCACAGGAAGCATTGCCGCCTACAAGGCTTGCATCCTGATACGCGGACTTATCAAGGAGGGAGCCGAAGTGCAGGTGGTCATCACACCTGCAGGTAAGGAGTTCATCACTCCCATCACCCTGTCGGCACTGACAAGCAAACCGGTCATCAGCGACTTCTTTGCCCAGCGCGACGGCACTTGGCATAGCCACGTGGCTCTCGGTCTTTGGGCAGACGCCATGATTATTGCTCCCGCCACGGCCTCCACCATCGGAAAGATGGCTCACGGTGTGGCCGACAACATGCTCATCACCACCTACCTGTCGATGAAGGCCCCCGTCTTTGTGGCACCAGCCATGGATCTCGACATGTATGCCCATCCCTCTACCCAACAGAACCTCGACACCCTGCGCTCATACGGCAACCACATCATCGAGCCGGGCAAAGGTTTTCTGGCCAGCCACCTGGTGGGCAAGGGACGCATGGAAGAGCCGGAAAACATCATCATTGCCCTTCAGAAATTTTTCTCCGACGAGGAAAAAAGTTTTTCCCCGTTGGGCGGAAAAAAAGTGTTAATCACCGCCGGCCCTACATACGAAAAGATAGACCCTGTACGTTTCATAGGTAACTACTCATCGGGCAAGATGGGATATGCGCTGGCCGAAGAGTGTGCCCGCCGTGGCGCGGAAGTGACACTCATCAGTGGCCCCGTGAGCATGACGTGCAAACATCCTGCTATCCACCGAATCGATGTGGAGTCGGCCGAAGAGATGTACAATGCCGCCATGGCCCACTACCCGACGTGCAATGCAGGCATCCTCTGTGCCGCCGTAGCCGACTTCACTCCCGAAGTGAAAGCCGAGCAGAAGATAAAGCGCGAGGGAGACGACCTGATGCTTCGCTTGAAGCCTACACAGGACATTGCCGCCTCATTGGGAAAGACAAAGCGCGAAGGACAGGTGCTTGTGGGCTTTGCCCTCGAAACCACCGACGAGCTGGCTCATGCACAGGGCAAACTGAAGCGGAAGAACTTCGACTTCATCGTACTGAACTCACTCAACGATGCGGGTGCCGGCTTCCGCCACGATACCAACAAGATTGCCATCGTGTCAGAGGACAAGGTGAAGGAATATCCCTTGAAGCCCAAAAGTGAAGTGGCCACCGACATTATCGATGAACTGGAAAAGAAACTCAACTGATAGAAAGAATGAAGATACTCATCCGACATTTCTGTACCTTCCTGTTGATGGTATTGGCAACAACCACCTATGTCCATGCCCAGGAGCTGGATGCCAAGGTAGTCATCAATAGCCAGAAGATTCAGGGCACCAGCAAGGAAGTATTCAAGACCTTGGAGACGGCACTGACCGAATTTCTGAACACACGCAAATGGACAAACCAGCAATATGCCCAACAGGAGCGTATCACATGTTCATTCAACATCACCGTCAACCAGTATAGCAATGACGGAAACTTCGTGTGCGACATCATGGTACAGAGCAGCCGGCCGGTATTCAATTCGAGCTACACGACCACGGTGTTCAATTTCAAGGACTCGGAGTTTGCCTTCACCTACAAGGAGTTTGACCAACTGGAGTTCAAGGAAGACATGATTGACAACAATCTGACAGCCGTCATGGCATACTATGCCCTGCTTATCATCGGCATGGACATGGACACCTTCGCACCACAAGGGGGTAGCGAGGTGCTTCAGCGCGTATCCTCCATTGTGACCAATGCCGAAATGCTGAATTCGCCAGGATGGAAGGCTTTCGATAGCGACCGTAACCGACACGCCATCATCAATGACTATCTGGACGGAGGCATGGCTCCCCTGCGCCAATTGATGTACGACTACTACCGCAAAGGGTTGGACGAAATGGCCACCAATGCCGAACGCGGACGCACCAACATCACCACTGCCCTCGCGAAACTGAAAGAAGCCAAGGAAAACAAAGCCCTCTCTGCCCTACCCGTCATTTGGACTGACATCAAAAAGGACGAGTTGGTAAACATCTACTCCAAGGGGACACAAAGGGAGAAAGAAGACATCTCCACCATGATGAGCGACATCAACCCCTCGCAATCAAACAGTTGGAATCAGATAAAGAATAGTAAATAGCTACAAGTGACTAGCTACTAGTGACCAATCATAATTCATAACTCATAATTCATAAATTAAGTTGCTTACCTCCCTCCACATACAGAACTACGCACTCATCGACCGCCTCGACATAGACTTCGAGCGCGGCTTTTCCGTCATTACGGGCGAAACGGGTGCAGGAAAATCCATCATCCTCGGAGCCATCGGCCTCCTGCTTGGCCAACGTGCCGATTCGAAGAGTATCAAAGCCGGAGCGGCCAAATGTGTCATCGAAGCCCACTTCGACCTTACGGCATACGGCATGAAGGAATACTTCGAAACTAACGAATTGGAATATGACGACGAGTGTATCCTGCGCCGCGAGTTGTCCGCCTCGGGCAAGAGCCGTTCGTTCATCAACGATGTACCTGCCCCACTCAGCCAAATGAAGGAGCTGGGCGAACAACTCATTGACGTTCATAGCCAACATCAGAACCTTCTGTTGGGAAAAGAAGGCTTCCAACTGAGCGTGGTGGACATCTTGGCTAACGATACACACGAACTGGCGGCATATAAGGATACCTTCAACCAATGGAAAGCCCTCACGGTCGAACTGGACACCCTCGTTGAAGAGGCCGAAAAGAGTCGCGCCGATGAGGACTACCTCACCTTCCAACTGAAACAACTGGAGGAATTGGACTTGAAGGAGGGCGAACAGGAAGAGTTGGAAGCCGAAGCCGATCGTTTGAATCATGCAGAAGAAATTAAAAGCAGCCTCTATGCCGCAAACCAATGCTTCTTCCCCAACGAAGGAAATGGTGTGATAGATGCTCTCAAGGAGGTACAACGCCACTTACGCGACATCGCACGCGTATATCCAATGTCCTGTGAATGGCAAGAGCGTATCGAAAGCTGCCACATCGAACTGAAGGACATCAGCAACGAAATAGAGTCGGCTCTTGAAGAGGTGGAGTTCAACCCAGCCCGTATGGAGCAGGTAAACGACCGTTTGAACCAACTCTACACCCTCGAACAAAAGCACCATGTGCAAACAGATACAGAGTTGCTTGCATTGACAGAAGAACTCAGTGCCCGTCTGGATGCCATCACCTCATACGACGACCGCATTGCAGAATTGGAAAAACAGAAACAGGCAACCTTCAGCCAACTGATGGAGCAAGCCTCTGCCCTCACCACCTTACGCAAGGAGGCTGCTACACGTATCGAAAAACAGTTGACCGAACATCTCGTCCCCTTAGGAATGCCCAACGTTCAATTCTGCATCGACTTTGCCAATCGTCGCGAACCTGATGCAACAGGCATGGATAGCCTCATATTCCTTTTCTCGGCCAACAAGAATGCACCACTTCAGGACATTGCCCACGTAGCTTCTGGTGGAGAAATTGCCCGCGTCATGCTCTCACTGAAAGCATTGATAGCTGGTGCCGTGAAGCTTCCCACCATCATTTTCGATGAAATAGACACGGGGGTATCAGGCAAAATTGCCGAACGAATGGCTCTCATCATGCAAGAGATGGGACAGGCTGATCGTCAAGTCATCAGCATCACCCACTTGCCACAGATTGCCGCACGAGGCACCACCCACTACCGCGTCTATAAAGAGGATACAGATATGGGCACCACTTCACACCTCGTTCGCCTTACCCCCGAAGAACGCATCACAGAAATAGCCCATATGCTCAGCGGAGAAACACTCACCGAAGCCGCCATGGAGAATGCAAGAGAATTGTTGAAGAATTAAACAGGGAGGGGAATCATACGATAAGCCCACAAGGCCCATCAAACCCATCAAACCCATAAGACCCATAAAGAAACCACCAATGAACGAACAAAGCGAAATGATATTCGGCACCCGTGCCGTGATAGAAGCCATAGAGGCCGGAAAAGAAATAGACAAGATTTTAGTGAAGCGTGACATCCAAAGTGAACTCTCACGCGAACTGTTTGCCGCCCTGAAGGGGACACTCATCCCCGTACAGCGTGTGCCAGTAGAACGGCTCAACCGCATCACCCGGAAGAATCATCAGGGAGTAATAGCCTACGTCAGCAGCATCACCTACCAACGTACCGAGGATATCGTCCCCACTCTATTTGAAGAGGGTAAAAACCCCGTCTTTCTGATGTTGGACGGTGTGACGGACGTACGCAACTTCGGAGCCATTGCCCGCACCTGCGAGTGTGCCGGTGTGGATGCCATCATCATCCCCACTAATAATAGTGCCAAAGTAAATGCTGATGCCATCAAGACATCAGCAGGTGCCCTTCATACCTTACCCGTTTGTCGCGAGAAGAGTCTCACCGCCACCATACACTACCTGAAGCAATGTGGTTTCCGCGTAGTAGCCGCTACTGAAAAGGGTGATTATAACTATACCGATGGACAATACACCGACCCCGTCTGCATCATCATGGGAGCCGAAGACAAAGGTGTCAGCTATGAACATCTTGCCCTCTGCGATGAATGGATAAAGATACCCATGACCGGTCGTATCGCTTCACTCAACGTCAGCGTAGCTGCCGGTATCCTCATCTACGAAGTTTTCAGACAAAGGGGATGGGAATAACACACACGCCCGACGGACCCTCCCCCTACCCCTCCCTCTATGGAGGGGAGTGAATACTAAAAATTATACAGGAATCCTATAAACTCCATCGGAATTATAGCCACTATATATAATATAATAAGGTATATGATTGCAAAACTCTATCAAAGGCTATCTGCTCTCCTCCATACAGAGAGGGGTTGGAGATGGTGCATTCTCCTTTTATTCATATCTTCTCTCCCCCTCCATGCCCAACAGCCGCCTAAGTGGGCAAAGAAAGCCCGCGCAGCAGTGTTCTCCATCATTACTTACGATAGTGAGGATAAGATACTCAGTACAGGTAATGGCTTTTTCGTCTCAGAAAAAGGCGAGGCCGTAGCCGACTACTCGCTTTTCCGTGGAGCACAACGTGCTGTAGTTGTAACAACTAATGGCAAGCAACTGCCCGTCACCCACATCATGGGAGCCAATGAAATGTATGACATCGTAAAATTCCGCATCGATGCAGGCAAGGAGAAATTGACGGCCCTGCCTGTCGATACCCTAGGCGTACAAACCGGACAGACTGTATGGATGCTCCCCTACAGCACCAGCAAAGCTGTGGAATACCCTAGCGGGAAAGTGGAAGAACGCGTCACTGCAGCCGAGCACTACGCCTATTATACCCTGCGCATACCTATGACTGAGAAATTGGTAAGTTGTCCCGTTATGAATGAGGAAGGAAAGGTGGTAGCTCTCATGCAAAAGCCCTACGGCGGACAAGACAATATGACGGCTTATGCCGTGGATGCCCACTTTGCCTCTACACTCAGCATCGGGGCACTCATGGGAAACAATGCCGCCTTACGCGCCATAGGCATCCGCAAAGCACTGCCTCCCACAGAACAAGAAGCTCTTGTCTATCTATACATGAACAGTGGACGCCAACCAGACGAATACCTCGAACTTCTCAATGACTTCATAGCCACCTATCCCACCAATGCCGAAGGACTGCAACGCCGTGCTGCACTTTATGTCGATCGTTATCGCGACAGTACACACTTCCTGCTGGCCGAGGCTGATATGACCCGTGCCTTAGAGTTGAACCCCAACAAGGCGGATGCACACTATGCCCTGTGCCGGCTCATTACTGCCAACGCGGCTCATCCCCAACCCATTAAATTCAAGGATTGGACACTACAAAAGGCCCTTACGGAAATAGACACGGCCCTCACGACCGATACCCTTCCCCTCTACTTACAGACGAAAGGTGACCTCCACTTTGCCCTTGCCCAATATCCTGAGGCATACGAAGCATACAACCGAGTGAACCAAACGAACATGGCAACAGCCACCAGTTGGTATGCTGCAGCACAAGCCCTGCAACTGATGGGGGACACGACACGAACAACCGAGGTGGTCAACCTTATCACCCAGGCCATCAACACCTATGCCCGCCCCTATCCACGTGAAGCAGCCCCCTATCTGTGGCATCGTGCACAGGCACTGATTGCTGACAACCGTCCGCGCGAGGCTGTACAGGATTACAACGAGTACCACACGTTAGTAGCCGGACAAGTGACCGCCGCCTTCTACTACCATCGTGCTTTGGCAGCCTTAGCAGGCCGTCTGAACCAATTGGCCGTGGATGACCTACGCCGCGCCGTAGAGTTGGCTCCCGATAATGCAGAATACCTCACAGAGCAAGCCTCCGTCTGTGCACGCTTCGGATTGCTGGACGAGGCTGTCACTGCTGCCCGCCGTGTGACAGAGCTATTGCCCGACTATCCTGACGCTTACCGCATCCTCGGTGTCTGCCTTGGCCAACAGGGCAAGAAGCCCGAAGCCCGTACAGCCCTACTCCGTGCCAAGGAATTGGGAGACCCACAAGCCGAAGGACTTATAAAAAGGTATGAGTAATACCTGACTTTTCCTGCATACATTTTCTCCTCTCCACACAATAAACTCCGCTCGCGAACCGGACAAATACGGCACACGAGCG
Organism: Bacteroidaceae bacterium; assembly: GCA_017516265.1. Taxonomy (GTDB): domain Bacteria; phylum Bacteroidota; class Bacteroidia; order Bacteroidales; family Bacteroidaceae; genus Phocaeicola_A. Next base: position 10,497 of record JAFXDL010000026.1, on the reverse strand, counting down.
GAGTTTGTTGTGTAGAGAGGGTCAGCAGGTTCTTATTGGATTTCTTCACATACCACCATCTCCAAACGTTCCTATTACGAACATAGTTCTTTAAAAACTTCAGACATTACTTTGTTTGGAATTGTCAAAACAGGCATTCCATGTAGCGTTCCTCCAATGGTCAATAAACCATAATGGCTCTTTCCAGTTCTGGAATAAACTCTGTCTTGTCCACAAAGTAACAATCGTCTCTGCGTACACTGGCAAAATTAGACATCCCGTAAGGGATTCTTTTCCGGTAGTTGGGCACTGTAGGTTTCATACTCCTTTGATTCTTTGGTGCAAAGATAGTGCAAACTGAGCGGAATACAAAATAAACCGCGTTTATTTTTATTCCCGAGGTGCAGCCTATCTTCTCCATTTTCACGCAGCCAGCTGCATCAACCCATGCAGCCTGCTGCATCAGCTCACGCAGCCTGCTGCATCGGCCATCGCAGCTAGCTGCATTTGTTGGAGACAAAAAAGAGGGTGTTTCAAAATGAAACCATTTGTTTTTTTAGGCACGGATTACGCGGATTACACGAATAAATTATAACCGTTCGGGTATAAAATGAAATATAAATCCGTGTTAATCCGTGTAATCCGTGCCTAAATTTATTTTTAAATTGAATGGTCAAAAATCTCACTTCAACCTCATATTCTTCCATCCGTCGCCCAGTGCGGCCGATGAGACTATGGTCGGAGTCTGGCTCTTGCCGTTGGTGACGATGGACTCCTGTGACACCTTCTCGCGGATGTAGCTGCCAAGTTCGCCCAGAGTGGCGTTGCCCTTGCTCTCCTGCAACTTCTTCAGCAGGAAGTAGGTGAAGAGGCCGTGTCCCTTCTCGGTGTAGGGATAGGCCGTCTCGTCGGCACTGGCCGCTGAGAAGACCACCATGTTCCCCTTCGGCTCCACATCGCGGGGCTTGATGGCCACACCGCGTGCCGATGCCAACATACCCTCGCCGCGCTGTGCACCGCTGAAGCAGGCATCCATGAACACCGTCACACTCTTGGCTCCCAGTCCAGCCAGCTCTTCGTACAGCTTGTTCGTGGCGTAGCAGGCAGCAGTATTCCGTCCGTCTGCATCCACAGGGAGCAGGAAGGCATCCTTGCTGTCCTCGTTGGGAAGTCCGTGACCGGCATAGTAGAAGATGACGTTGAGGTTCCCCTTATAGGCTTCGGCTATTTTCTTGATGTTATCAACGGCCGACAGCAGGATACCGAACGTGGCATCCGCATAGGTCTTGATGTTCTTCTGCGGAAGTCCCAAGGTCTTTTGACAATAGGTGGCAAATATCTTGGCATCGTTCAGCGCGTATGGCACTTTGGACACCTGGCTGTAATTCTCGTTGCCGATGATGACGGCAAAGGTGTTGTTGGCCGCCTGTGCACCGCTTGGTATGTCGGTGTCCACATCTGCCAATCTGACAACGCTCGGTTGTTTGCCGGTGTCCACACCCGTCTGTCCACCTACGCTCAGCTTTTTCCTTTCTACAGTGACACCATTCTGCCGTTTGCTGAGGTCCTGCTCGGGCGTAGTCACCACACGTTGCGCCATCTCCTCCAAGGGGTTGAACGTATAATTGATGTTGTCCCCCTCAGTCATGGCCAGTTCTATTGGCTTGAAGTTGTAGTCAATCTCCGTCACGGCATACTTCGCCTTGGTGTTGCTGTCGTAGGTATAGGTCTTGTCGCCATCTTTGAAGGTCACGGCCGTCAAGGCCACATCGTCACCATTGGGGACGTAATTCAGTGTGGCGGTCAGCTTTATCTTCTCCCAGTTTGCCTTGAAAGAGGGGGCATCTTCCACCTTTACGGGCAAAAGGATGTCGGCAAAGACTTCACTTCCAGATTTAATCATGAAACTTTGGTTGTCGGCATCGTAGGTTGAAAGTTTGAGCAAATCAGCCTTGAACTTCACTTTTTGCTTTTCCTCTTTCATCGCATAGAACTCTTGGACAACGGCCTCATACTCCTTTTTCTGTTTCTCTTGGAGAGCCACATATTCATTCTTGTACTTCTGTGCCAATTCCTTTGCCTTTTCATTTCGGGTGGCCTCGTTCACGCGGGCTTTCCATTTCTCTGTGCTTTCAAATTCATCCTTCTTTTGCCACTCGTTGATGTCACGCTCCACTTTGGGCTTGACATATTCCTCTACGGTAGGGATTTTGGAAATTTTGCCGTTTTTCGTAGCTGTTTCCACATATCCAGCAAAGGTATTTCTGTATTGCAGGATTTTCTGTTCTTCTTCCTTTCTTGCTCTTTCCTTATTGAACAAAACTTTTTCCTGTGCCCATTTCCTTAATTCATAACTGTAGGCATAGTTTATGCTAGATTGAATATGTGGATTACTAATAATATCATCAAGAATCCATTGCGGATATCCGACATTATGTCCACGTATGGAAATCAAATTTTCACATTCACTAAAGACTCCAAGACCTCCCTTTATGATGAAATCTGGAACTGTAGCATGTTCTAACTTTGAATTGTAAGAGAATGCATACTCTCCTATATAAGCTACACTATTAGGGATGGTGACTTTTTTAAAGTTATTACCACGAAATGCATTCTTTCCGATACTTTTTAAACTATTTGGGATTATTATATTGTCAAGATCGCAGTAACGGAATGCTCTTTCCCCGATATTCGTTATACCATTGGGGAGAACGATACCACTTCTTAAATTAATACTATAAAAAGCACGATCCCCTATGTTGGTCACTGTATTTGGGATGACAGATTTCTTACATCCAGCTATCAATGTATTGGAACTTGTCTCTATAATGGCATTACAATTATCCCTTGAATCATACACTGTATTATCTGCATCAACAATGATATTTTCAAGACTACCACAATCATAAAACACCCCTTTTCCTATACTTGTTACAGTCTTTGGAATCACGACACTTATAAGATACCAACACTCTCCAAAAGCTTCTTCCCCAATACTTTCAACACTTATCGGAATTATTATTTGTTTGAATTCTCCATTACGAAAAGCCCAATCACCGATATGTCTCACTCCGTTGGGAATAGACATTTGAGTGTAATACTGAGTGTTAGCAAATGCAGATTTCCCAATACTCGTGACTTTATATTTCTTCTTTTTTATTGTAACATATTCGGGTATGACAATAGAATAATCCCAGCCAACTAATTCTCCTTCAGATTTTATTTCCTTTTTAATTCTTTTCGCTTTTTCCCCATCCACAAGAGCCACCTCAGTTGGCGAAACCACTTCATAAATAATTCCGTCAACTTTCTTTCTCATACCAATTTGTCCAAAAGTAATAGACGTTATAGCCAAAAATGTCATGAATAAAAAACTCCGTTTCATACTTTTTGTCATTTGTCAATTTTATAAATTCTATATTTCCTCACTCGTATCCGAAAACACCACTACAGGTATCTGCATCGTTTTACTTGTCCCTAACCAACGACTAATTTGCAGACGCAATACAGAATGAACCCTAAAGCGGTGAAAACCAATAATAATAGTTGCAACTTCAATATGAAAAAGCTCCATTGGCTCTTTTCATTGGATAAATTGGCTGCTTTTTGGGGCGTGAGAATTTCCAAATCCACTTCCTTCCATAGCTTTCTTGCGTAAGTGGCACATTGGAATGAACGCCACATATCGCAACCAAAATAGATGACAGACAGGATAATAACGACTATCAAGGTACTACGCAAATAAGGATTACTTTCTTCAAAAAGAAATCCCCATGCACCGACTATCAGACCTGTAGTGCAAAACCGACCATTGGTCATACATTTGTCTGTTGCATCCTTTTGATATCCATCCAATGTTTGTAAAAGTTCATCTACCCGTTCTTCTATCTGTAGAAATTCGTCTATCTTTTCTTTCTCTGTGCTCATAATGCTCATTTGTATGAATATTCTTTGTCTTTCCTGCTATTTCCAAGCCTACTATTCTTTTAATTTCTTTTAAATCGTACAAAGATATCGTTATTGGCGCTTGGAGGAGTCCACAAATCAATGCAGGTGTTTGCATGTGAATTATAGGAATATGCGGTCGGCTTTTCTTAGAAAGCAGTAAAATCTCTTTGATGATTTCTTTCAATACATCTTCATCTATAATCTGACCTTTATATTTTTGTAACAAAAGATTCAGATAATCTTTTTTATTAAACGTTAAAGACGATCTTATCATAATTCTATAATTATAGGTTATACAATCTTATTTCTTCTCTCCCAGACAAAACAGAAAGCAACAGCAAAAGCAAAAAATCCTAAGACCTCGGACAAAAAAGAAGCGCAAGCACACCTTTGATGTCTTTGTCTATTGAGGTCTTAGGATACCTGGAGTCAGAAGATATAAGAGCACCTACGCTACACGTAGGCATCTGCCATCTTATTCTTAACCAGACTCACCGTTGAAATTTCCTAAGTTTCAATAGACGGTTAGAATAACAGCAAACGCTATATTTTCCCACAATGTCAATTGTCACAGCGTGCCGCTACACGCATAGACGGGGCAAAGATACGAATTAAAATGAAGAATGAAGAACGAAGAGTGAAGAATTTCACAGAACATGTTGAAGAACATTAAAATGAAGACTTCCTCAATCCTCCAAAAGGATAAAAAAGCCCCTCAGTAAAAACTCCGGCATTTCTATTTCTCCGCGCTTTGCTATTTTGAATCACTCGGAAATGGTAGGTGTTTCTGTATATTCATGCAAAATGCAGAGAACGGATGGGGCAGACGCCAAAGTGGTTAGCTGCTAAAGTGTCGGAAAGGAACAGTTTTTCTCAATATATATTACCAAGAAATGTATAAATATACAACCCAATGTATAAATATACAAAACAGAGCCCGCGAGAATCGCACAGAGGGACACGAAGTGTCATTGGATGCAAAATACGGGAATTTCGTATCCTCTCTCTCAGACACCTGTCATTCAAGCACTTGACAAGTGCACTTCATCCTAGGGATGATGTCTGTTCATCCCTAGGGTAAGGTATGGTCAACAACGAAAATTTTCTGAATATTGACAATCTGTTTACAGATTATCTGACAATGACAAAACAGTCCATTCACGACTTACAGACGTGACTAACAAAAAAGCCTCTCAAGCATTGCTTGAAAGGCTTCTTTCAGGTGAGGTACCCAGCAGATTCGAACTGCTGTAGACGGTTTTGCAGACCGTTGCCTAGCCACTCGGCCAGGGTACCCTGTAGGGATGTTCCCTGTTTGCGGTTGCAAAGGTACAACATATTTTGGAATTAGCAACCCTTTTCGCCTCTTTTTTTGCATGACAGGGTATTTTTTCTCCCCTTTCTACCCTTTTTTGCCTCCTTTTCTTCTTGTAAGAGGCGACAATTGCAACTTGAAGCACAGTGACGGCATGGATTTTCCTCACCATTCATAGCCTTGAATGAGCATATCAAGTGATAGACGGCTGCGCTGGCGGCCAATAGTACGATGATGATAACGAGTGCTTCTTGCATATTATATGATTTTCTCAAAAAATGATCAAATTTCTTCAGACACACCCACCAAGGAACTGTCCAGCTTTACAGCAACAACGATATTCCCATTTTGTTTGCATCGCCCCTTTTTGGTCTGTCCGAAAAGTTGGTGGTATATAATTGGTTGACAGAGACGGCATAATTGACAACTGGTTTTTCGGACTATTCCCTCTTTTCTCACCTTTTTTTTGGGGGGAGGTTAGAGAGGACTTAGCAGGCTACCCAGCTGATACACCGTGAAGGAGACTACCCAGGCAAGCGCTGTGGTATAGAGGGCTGTGAAAATGGCCCACTTCCACTGACCACTCTCTTGCCGGATGGCAGCCAGAGTGGCCACACAGGGGAAGTAAATGAGTACGAACAGCATGTAACTGATGGCTGCCAATGGGCTTATACCCTGTGCTATACGGGCGGAAAGAGTACTGCTTTCTCCCTCTGTGGCAGCAGACACTTGAGCCTCATCTTCGTGATAGAGCACACCGATGGTACTGACCACCAATTCCTTGGCCCCCACACCTGATATAAGGCCTATGCCCAACTTCCAATCGAAGCCCAAGGGACGGATAGCCGGCTCTATGGCACGTCCTATCTGACCGATGTAGGAGTTCTCCTGCTGCTCAGCCAAAGTATCGTATGCTTCGTGGCGCGGATAGTACCCCAAGAACCAGATGAGAATGGAGGCAACCATGATGATACCACCCATCTTCTTGAGGTACTGTGCCCCCTTTTCCCAAGTATGACGTAGGATTGCTTTGCTGGTAGGCATTCGGTAAGGGGGAAGTTCCATCACAAACGGGGTGTCATCGCCCTTCATCAGCATACGGCTGAAAAGGCGAGCCATGAGGATGGCCAACACTATACCTGTAGCATAGATGCTCAGCAAGACCAGACTGGCATGGTCGTGGAAGAAAGCCCCGACCAACAACAGATAGATAGGCAGACGGGCACTGCATGACATCAAGGGGTTGATAAGCATGGTAATGAGGCGGCTCTTGCGGTTCTCAATTGTGCGTCCGGCCATGATGGCGGGCACATTACACCCGAACCCCATGATAAGGGGGATGAACGACTTGCCGTGCAGTCCCATCTTGTGCATCAGTTTGTCCATGATGAAGGCCGCACGTGCCATGTATCCCGAGTCTTCCATCAGACTGATGAAGAAATAGAGTATCAAGATATTGGGCAGAAAGACTATAACTCCACCCACACCTCCGATGATGCCGTCGATAATCATGTCCTTCAGAGGTCCCTCGGCCATACTGACTTCCACCAGATTACCAATCTGCTCCACCAACCACTCAATACCCATCATGGGATACTCGCCCAAAGCAAAGGTACTCTCGAACATGATGTAGAGGAAGAGGAAGAAGATAGGGAATCCCCACCAACGGTGGGTAACGATAGTATCTATGGCCTCGGTCAGTTTGTGGCGCTCCAAATGATTATCCGTGAAAGTTTCTCTCAAGGCCCCTTGAATGAAACCGTACTTGGCATCGGTGATGGCCTGTTCGCTATCCTCTCCCAATACCTTCTGCAGGCGTATGGCCTCATGGTCACGGGTAGCCATGATGTCTATACCGTTAGGCAGGGTCTTGATGAAGTCCTTGGCTTCGCGGTCGTTCTCCAACAATTTGATAGCCAAGAAACGGGTAGAGTACTTGTGACGGATACTCTCATTCTCGCTGATGATGTGTTTCACAGCATCTATACTACGTTCCACCTCAGTACCGTGATTGATGTGTATGTGGTGGTAGAATCCCCGTGGATGTTCACTCTTCATGCTACCTGCATCAAAGGTATGATCCGGCACATACTGACGGTGCCAGTCACTCAAATCGTCCAGTGCTTCGGCTCGCAGACGACCTTCCTTGTCCAAAAAATCACCACCCTCGTAAATACTGATGATGGTGTGAAAGAGTTTGTCTATCCCCTGCCCCGTACGTGACACGGTAGGAATCATAGGTGCTCCCAGCAGTTCTCCCAATTGGGTATGATCCAATGTGTTGCCACTGGCTTCCAGTTCGTCATACATATTCAGGGCGATGACCATGCGCACGTTCATGTCGATGAGTTGCGTGGTCAGATACAGGTTACGTTCCAGATTACTGGCATCCAATACATTGATCACCACATCAGGAGTCTCCTCGATGAGATACTTGCGTACGTATCGCTCCTCTGGCGTATAGGCCGAGAGGCTGTAAGTGCCTGGCAGGTCAATGAGGCGGAAACGGTATCCCTGAAACTCAAAGTACCCCTCCTTGGCATCCACGGTGACACCGCTGTAATTTCCCACATGCTCATGTGCTCCACTGGCAATATTGAAAAGAGAGGTCTTTCCACAGTTAGGGTTACCCACCAAGGCCACGTTGATGATGTGCCGCTTGCTATGGGCCAACTCCTGCATGGAGAGAAGCCCGGACTCTCCCCCTTGCCTCTCCCAAGAAAGAGGAGTGGTCAGTACAGCAGAGCCATCCACTCCTTCCCCTTGGGGATAGTCGGGATGGAGTCCGCTTGCCTCCTCTTCGCTCACAATCTCAATCATCTCCGCCTCCTGTCGGCGCAAGGATATCTCATATCCTAAGATTTTATACTTGATGGGATCTTTCAGAGGTGCATTCAAGATGACCTCGACAGTCTTCCCCTTGATGAAACCCATCTCTACGATGCGTTTGCGGAAGCCCCCATGGCCAAGCACCTTGACAATGACACCTTTCTCCCCTGTCTTCAATTCAGATAAGCGCATATTCTTGCTTCTTATTTATTTGAGGTGCAAATGTACGGCTTCTTTCCGAAGTATCCAAGCATCTGTCCCCCTTTTCCCTCGCGCACGCGTACATAATACTTATTAGTAGGTATCCCATACCTCCCCATACCACGCCTATACGGCACGAATTTCGTCCCTCATATTCCCATAACATAAACCACCTCTTTGGCTTTTCCAATAATTCTATGTAAATTTGCACCCTACAAAAAAATTATATCCATAATATGAACCTGACTACTCAAATCCAGCAACGTGTCTCTGCATACGTGGAGCGCGAGGGACTTTTTGCCCCCAACGAACTGTTGCTTGTAGCACTCAGTGGAGGAGCCGACAGTGTAGCCTTGCTACATGTGCTCCGTGCCTTGGGGGTACGCTGCATGGCCGCCCATTGTAACTTCCATTTGCGTGGCGAGGAGAGCAATCGCGATGAAGAGTTCTGCATCGACCTATGCCGCCAACTGGACGTACAACTACACGTCATCCATTTCGACACCGAAGGGTATGCCCACGAGAAGGGCATCAGCATCGAGATGGCAGCCCGCGAACTGCGATACCTATGGTTCGATGAATTGTGCCACGAGTATGGATATGCTCATGTGGCCGTAGCCCATCACCGCGACGACAGCATAGAGACCATGCTGCTCAATCTCGTGCGAGGGACAGGCATTGCCGGACTAACGGGTATCCGTCCCATCAATGGCCATGTAGTACGACCGCTACTGTGCCTCAGCAGGGAAGAGATTCTCGCCTATCTGAAGGAGTTGGGACAAGACTATGTGACAGACAGCACCAACCTGCAGGACGAATACATGCGCAACCGCATACGCCTGCACCTGCTCCCCATGATGGAAAAGCTGAACCCATCCGTGCGCGAGGGTATGACAGCCACGATGGAGTATCTGCGAAGTGCGGAAACCATCTATAACCATTTCATGGAAGAGGCCATAAAGCGAGTATCCGACAAGGAGCACCGCACGATCAACATACCCGCCCTACTCAAGGAAACAAGTCCCTCGGCACTACTCTTCGAACTATTGCGCCCCTATGGTTTCGTGTCAACTCAGGTCGCCGACATATTCCATTCCCTCCTGAACGAGAGCGGACGCCTATTCAACAACAAGCAGTGGCAGGTGCTAAAGGACAGGGACACTCTCATCGTCCGTCCCCTACCCACAGAGGAAAGGCCGAAGAACATCAATGTAACACAAGTACCGGCAGAGGTGAAGTTGCCCAATGGTAAAACCCTGCAGATACACCACCACCTCATGACACCAGACTACCAAGTGGGGCGCACACCCGACATTGCCACCTTCGATGCCTCGCGGATCACTTTCCCCCTCACCATCCGTCCATGGCAACAGGGAGACAAGATTGCCCCTTTCGGCATGAAGGGACGCAAAAAACTGGTGAGCGACCTGTTGACCGACCTCAAACTCTCACGCTTTGACAAGGAGGGGCAACTGGTTCTCACCGATGCGAACAAACACATTCTATGGGTCATTGGCCGCCGTACTGATGAGTACGCCCGCATCACCGAGCATACAAACGAGGTGATAGAGATGCAGATAAAGGAAAAAGGAATTTAGAAAGATGAAAGAAAATAAAACGCAATTTCTTTGATGTTACAAGAAGGAAAGAGCAGAAAAGATATGGCCAAGGCCATAGGTGTAAGCACTAGTACCATCAGTCGTGAGTTACGCAAGAACTGTGACATGAGAAATGGTACATATAACTATGACCTTGCCCAACGTAAATACGAGACACGCTTGAAGCTGCGTGGACGCAAACCTGTCTTCACGAAAGAAATGAAGGATACGGTTGTTTCCTTATTGGAAGAAGGTTATAGTCCTGAACAGATAAAGGGACGCAGCAATGTGGAAGGATTTGCCATGGTCTCCCATGAGACGATGTATCGTTGGATATGGGAAGACAAACGCAAGAAAGATACTCTGTACCAATACCTTCGTCGAAAAGGTAAGAAATACAACAAACGTGGGAATTCCCTTGCAGGAAGAGGATACATCCCCAATCGTGTGGATATAGAAGAACGCCCTGCAATAGTGGACCAAAAGGAAAGATTTGGAGATTTGGAAATAGATACAGTTATAGGAAGCAACCATAAGGGAGCGCTTGTCAACATCAACGACAGACTTACCTCTAAGGTATGGATCCGCAAGCTTTCGGAAAAGGATGCCGTCCCGTTAGCATTAAAG
>JAFXDL010000025.1 GCA_017516265.1 Bacteroidaceae bacterium | reverse complement strand
TCCCTCTGTTGCTTCACGCGCGTTCTTTATCAGATTAGTCAATACAAGTATCAGTTGTTCCATGTCTGCTGTTAAGGTGACAGCATGTCCCCATGAGAAGTGCAAGGAAGGGTGGGCCAACAGGGCTTGTAGTTGTCCGAACAATTCCTCTATATTCACCTCCTTTTTGGTCGGAAGGGGCAGGTTGGTCAGTTGATGAAATTCGTCCAAGAAGTTTTTTACGCTGACACATTGTCTGTGTACCACTTTCATTCCTTGCCGGATACGTTCGGGAGTATATCTTTCGGGAGCAGTCAGCATGTCGTTCGACAAGACGATGATGGGGGCGATGGAATTGCGCAATTCATGTGTAACGATACGTTGCAGACGCTCCTGATAGTGTTGCTTGTATTCGAAGTTCTGCAAACGGTCGCGGTAGGTGTCGATAATCCGGTTCATATCCTTGTACATGCTGTTCAGTCCTGTGTCTCTTGTTGCGGGATACTGTGTCATGAAATCCTCGTTGATTAGCGAACGCAGGAAGTAGTTGACTTGGTTCGGGATATGGTCTGCCTGTTTGATTTGTAGTTTTATCAGCAAGTATCCTACCAGAATGATGAGGGGGAGATAAAAAAGTATCCATCCTTGGAGGATGAGCCACAATGTGATGGCCCCCAATGGCATGAATGCGATTGCAGGCAGGATGAATTTCAGATGGTAATACTGTGAGTCATTCATGTAAAATTCCGTATTTTTTCAATTGGTTGTAAAGGGTCTGTCTGTTGATGTCAAGGCGTTTGGCTGCTTCGCGCAAGTTGCCTTTGCACTGGTCCAGAATGTCCATGACATGTTTCCGCTTCATTTCGTCGAGGGTCATCTGTTGGGCCGCTTCCTGTTGCTCTTTCAAGAGGTGTGCTTCCTCTATTTCTTCTTTTTCCTGTTGTCGGGAGGCATTTTTCCGGATAGCCTTCAGCAGTTTTTTTATCAGTTCTTTATTGTCCCAAGGTTTGACAATGAAGTCTTCGGCACCTTCTTGCAGGGATGTTACGGCCAAATCAATGTTTCCGAAGGCTGTCATCATCACTATAGCAGGAGCATTGGGGTGGCCTTTGATGTATCTCAGCCAGTTGATGCCCTCTGCCCCGTCCAGGTTCGGAGAATTGAAGTTCATGTCCAATACTACAGCATCTGTCTCTCCTTCACTCAGAAATGGAGTGAAGAACGATGGATGGGTGAGGGTGACGATAGACTCAAATTCCTCTTCTAATGTCAGCTTGAGGACATCCAGCACTGCTTGGTTGTCGTCAATAATGGCTATTTTGTAGGGATACATTTTTTATTGTGAATTATGAATTTGGAACCTTGACAACATTTGTCACTTGTAGCTTGTCACTCGTAGCTCTTATTTTTTTGCAAAAATAGTAACTTCTCATCAAATAGAGTGTCTAAAAATTAGACAATTTGCATGTTCTGAAGTACGATTTTGTCATTTCTCCTTTTTTTGTTGGACAGAACTCTCTACTTTTGCTTCCAAGTTATCCGGCTTCATGCCGATGTTATATAATATAAGGAAAAGTAGAGAGTATATGGCAAAACTTGTTGTGGACAATTTAGGGAAGGTCTTTAGCACGGAGTTGGTGAAGACCGTGGCTTTGAAGAATGTGTCGCTCACGGTAGATGATGGTGAATTTGTGGCCGTCATGGGGCCGTCGGGTTGTGGCAAATCCACGTTGTTGAACATCTTGGGCTTGTTGGACAATCCGACGGAAGGAAGCTATCAGTTCGATGGGCGTGAGGTCTCCACTCTGCGCGAGGGAGAACGTTCCGATTATCGGAAGGGGAAGATTGGCTTTGTCTTCCAGACCTTCAACCTCATTGATGAAATGACAGTAGAGGAGAATATCACACTTCCTCTTACCAACCAGGGGGTGCCGCGGGAGGAGAAAGCCTCTCGCGTCAGAGACATTATGGACCGCGTAGGCATCAGCCATCGGGCCAAGCACTATCCCAACCAGCTTTCGGGTGGTCAGCAACAGCGGGTCGCCATTGCACGTGCAGTTGTCGGAAATCCGGGTATCATCCTGGCCGATGAACCGACGGGAAATCTTGATTCCAAAAACGGACATGAGGTAATGGAACTGTTGGCGCAACTCAATCGCGAGGGGGCGACCATCATCATGGTGACCCATTCACAGAAAGATGCCCAGTATGCTCATCGGATAATCAATCTCTTTGACGGGCAGATAGTAGATTCACTGATAAATAGGATGTAATGATATGAAGACTTTCTTCGTTTTTCTTTTACGCAACAAACTCTATACGGCTATCAACGTCATAGGGCTGGCCATTTCATTGGCATTTGTCTTTTTGATAGCCAGCTATACGGTGAAACAGTTGCAGACCGACAAGTTTCAGGAACATGCCGACAGAGTCTATCTGTTAGGCAACAAACGCGGACATGGCAACGGGTTTTATTGGTTGCAGCGATTGTTGGTGGAACGCTATCCTGAAATAGAGTGTGCCATTTCGTTGGAGGCCGATAAACTCAAGGTCTATTCGGATGATCCGACGGCTTCTACCAGTGAACTTTGCTTGTTGGCAGATTCTGCTTATTTTGATATGCTGACCCATCGTATCATTGAGGGTGATGTCAAGAAGTTCAAGATAGCCCGGCAATATTGTGTGGTCAGTCAGAGCTATGCACGCCGGGTGTTTGGTAAAGACAGTCCGGTGGGAGAAAGGGTTACTGTTGTTGATGAGACTCGTGAATATAATTTCATAATAGCAGCCGTTATGGAGGATATTGACAATAGTTTCCTGCCCAATGCCGACTTGATAGTACCTGCCGAGGATATTATGCTTGCCCAATCGTGGGGGAATGGTCCGAATCTGTCCACTAATACCGTATGCTATACCCTTGTAAAAGTTCATGAGGGGGCAGACATCCATGCCAAGTGCGATGAGATGGAGGCCTGGTTTAAGGAAATCTTATGGAACTACCGGCGAGGAAGCAGTCGGTTGGTACGCTTTGTTCCGATTGATGAACTGTATTTTGCCAAGACCTTTCGGCATGACAAACGTTCCCACTTTCAGGCTGGCGACCGTGAATTTGTCTCTGTATTGATTACCGTTGGGGTTGTTCTGTTGGTATTTGCCTTGCTCAATTATGTCAATTTGACCATGGCCCAGTCGGGCTTCCGTGCCAAAGAGATGGCCATGCGCAGGTTGTTGGGTACGCGTCGGTCAGCCATCTTCATGCGTCTTATAGCAGAGTCCCTAATCCTGTGTGTCGGGGCAGCCCTGTTGGCTTTGCTGTTGGCTTATGCATTGCTCCCTCAGGCATGTGACTTGTTGAGGTATCAGTTCGGACTGTTTGACAGTTTTACAGCGATGCATTGCCTCTTGCTCATCGGTTGTGTCTTGCTCATCGGTTTGTCGGCAGGGGTTTTCCCTGCACTGTTCATCTCAGGGTTCAGTCCGATGGATGTGGTGAAGGGCACTTTCCGCACGAAGTCAAAAAGTGTGTATGGCAGGGTGATGATAGGCATTCAATATACACTGGCCATCGTG
>JAFXDL010000024.1 GCA_017516265.1 Bacteroidaceae bacterium | reverse complement strand
TGATTGCTTCATTCATCTATTTGGCAATCACAGGCGGTTCGTTGAACATCATCTCCATGTCGTGTCTCTCTATCGCTATCGGTAACGTTGTAGATGATGCCATTGTGGTGTTGGAGAACGTCACCACCCACATCGAGCGTGGTTCTGACCCCAAGCAGGCTGCTATTCACGGTACCAATGAGGTGGCTATCTCCGTTATTGCTTCTACACTCACCATGATTGCCGTGTTCTTCCCCTTGACCATGGTAACAGGTATGGCCGGTGTGCTTTTCGAACAGTTGGGTTGGATGATGTGTGTCATCATGACCGTGTCAACTGTTTCAGCCTTGACCTTTACTCCGATGATGTGTTCACAGATGCTCCGTTTGCAGAAGAAACCTAGCAAGATATTCTTGTATCTTTATAAACCTGTTGAGCGTACATTGGACAAGTTGGATGATTGGTATAAGCACCGTATCTATTGGGCAACTCGTCATCGCAAGACTACCATTTTGGGTTGTGCCATCCTGTTTATCCTCAGTTGTCTGTGTGCAGGTAGCATCGGTACGGAATTTTTCCCTTCACAGGATAGTGGACGTGCATCAGTAAAACTATATCTGCCTATCGGAACTCGTGTAGAACACGCTCAGCGTTTGGCCGAAGAAATTGCCGATAAGTGGATTGCCCGTTATGGGGATGATTTGCGTGCATGTAACTTCACCGTAGGTCAGGCCGATTCAGACAATACCTTCGCCTCTATGCAGGAGAATGGATCGCACATTATCTCTTTCAACATCGGTCTCGTTAGTGTGACTGAGCGTGAGAAGGGATTGGAAGAAATCTGTAATGAGATGCGTGAAGACCTGAAAGGCTATCCCGAATTTGACCGTACCCAAGTGACCATGGGTGCTGGTGGTATGGGTGGTCAGTCAACGGCAGACTTTGAAATTTATGGTTACGACTTCACCATTACTGATAGTATCTCCCAATACTTGAAGCGTGAGTTGTTAAAGATTGACGGTGTATCTGAGGTGAACATCAGCCGTCAGGATTACCAACCCGAGTATCAGGTTGACTTCGATCGTGAGAAGTTGGCTATGCATGGCTTGAATCTGGCTACGGCAGCTACATATCTGCGTAACCGTGTGAATGGTGCTACCGCTTCTTATTTCCGCGAGGATGGTGATGAGTACGATATTGTAGTGCGTTATGCTCCCGAGTTCCGTCAAAGCATCGAAGATTTGGAGAATATCCTTATTTATAACAACGGTGGCAAGGCCATTCGTGTGAAAGATGTGGGTCGGGTTGTTGAACGTCAGAATCCGCCGACTATTGAGCGTAAGGACCGTGAACGTATCGTGACTGTTTCAGCCGTTATCTCTGGTGCTCCTCTTGGCGACGTAGTAACCGCAGGTGAAGCTGTTATCGACCAAATGGATCTTCCTAGTGGTATCAACATCCAGATTTCGGGTTCATACGAAGACCAGCAGGAGTCATTTGCCGACCTCGGTGTATTGGGTGTCCTCATCATCGTGCTAGTATTCATCGTGATGGCAGCCCAGTTTGAGTCATTGACTTATCCGTTCATCATCATGTTCTCTGTGCCTTTTGCCTTCAGTGGTGTGCTTTTGGCCCTCTTCCTGACAGGTACGAACTTGAATGTGATGAGTATGTTGGGAGGTATCATGTTGATTGGTATCGTAGTGAAGAACGGTATCGTGCTCATCGACTACACCATGCTCTGTCGTGAACGCGGTATGTCGGTACTCAACGCCGTAGTTACTGCAGGCCGTAGCCGTTTGCGTCCCGTATTGATGACAACCTTGACTACAATCCTCGGTATGGTGCCTATGGCTGTCAGCAGTGGTGAAGGTGCTGAGATGTGGCGTCCTTTAGGTATCTCTGTAATCGGAGGTTTGACCATCTCTACTATCCTCACATTGATTCTCGTGCCTGTTCTTTACTGCTCATTTGCAGGTGTAGGTATCAAGCGTCAACGCCGCCAGCTCCGCAAGGCTCGCGCATTGAATGAATATTACCAGAGTCATAAGGACAAGATGACCAAAAAGGCCAAGACAGATAATGTAATTAAGTATTAATAGAAGACCCTCCCTAACCCTCCCTGTGAGGGAGGGAATAGGAATTGTACAGGCATTTATAATTCCTCCCTCACAGGGAGGTTAGGTGGGGCCCAAAATTTGAAATATATGAAATCAGTATTTATCACATACGACCAAGCTTTTCACGAGCGTATCATAGCAGTGCTCGACCGTCTCAATTGTCGTGGCTTCAGCCATTTCCATGAAGTTCAGGGACGTGGAAGCAAAACAGGTGAGCCTCACTACGGTAGTCATGCATGGCCCAGCATGTGTTCGGCCATCATTACCATTGTGGAGGATCAACGTGTAAAACCTCTTCTTGAAACCCTCCATGCAATGGATAAAGAAACAGAAATGCTCGGTCTCCGTGCTTTCGTTTGGAATATAGAAGATAGTATCTAAGATTGTAGAACATCAATCAATGCAAAGCCTCCCCTTTGATTCGCAAATTGAAGGGGAGGCTTTGAATATCATACAATAAGAAAGGAGGTATGCCAATTGACATACCTCCTTTTTTGTATATGGATTCTTTCGTTTACAGCAATGCCATCGTATCGGATGCTATCATCATTTCCTCGTCGGTGGGGATGACTACAACTTTTACTTTGGAGTCGGCTGTAGAGATGATTGCCTCTTCACCATGAATGCTGTTGTTGATTTGATGGTCAATCTTTACACCCATGTATTCTAAGCCTGAGCAGGCAATCTCACGGCAGTCGGATTGGTTTTCTCCAACACCGCCAGTGAAGAGGATGACATCCACACCGCCCATGGCTGCAGCGTAGGCTCCGATGTATTTCTTGATGCGATAGAAGTACATGTCGAGTGCCAAACGGGCTTGCTTGTTGCCTTCATTTGCTGCAGCTGTCACTTCGCGCATGTCAGATGAAACTCCTGAAATACCCAGAACTCCTGATTTCTTGTTCAACAAATTAGAGATTCCTGTAGCGTTGAGCCCCTCTTTTTCCATAATGAAAGTGACGGCTCCACCATCGATATCACCTGAACGGGTACCCATCATGAGGCCTTCAAGCGGAGTGAGTCCCATGGTGGTGTCAATGCACTTGCCATCTTTTACGGCAGAGATAGAACCACCGTTTCCTACGTGACAGGTGATGATGCGACTGCCTTCGGCAGGAATACCGAGATATTCGCATACACGCTGTGATACATAGCGATGTGATGTTCCGTGGAAGCCATAGCGACGTACACCATACTTCTCGTACAATTCGTAAGGAACTGCATACATGTAAGCATGAGCAGGCATCGTCTGGTGGAATGCTGTATCGAATACACCCACTTGAGGAATGTTGGGCAACAGGGCTGATACGGCATTCACGCCTTTCAGGTTGGCAGGGTTGTGCAAGGGGGCCAGGTCGTTGCAAGCTGTGAAGGCATCCAATACCTCTTTGTTCAATACTACAGACTGGCTGAAACGTTCTCCACCATGCACCATACGGTGTCCTACGGCATCCAGTTCGTCCAGAGACTTAATGGCACCATATTCTGCACTGGTCAATGTTTGGAAAATAAATTCTACTCCTACGGTATGCTCGGGAATATCTTTTTCCAGAATCTTCTTCTCACCGTTGGGCAAAGTCAGTTTCAGAAATGAGCCGGGCAAACCAATTTTTTCGATACCTCCTTGAGCGAGCACTTCTTTAGTCTCCATCTCAAAGAGTTTATATTTGATGGATGAACTTCCACAGTTCAAAACTAAGATTTTCATAATTTACTTATGTTCTTTACGATTTATGAATGATATGTCTTTATCCTTTGGCAGCAATGGCTTGGTTGGCAGTGATGGCCACCATTTTGTAAACGTCTTCAACCGAACAACCGCGTGACAGGTCGTTTACAGGTCGTGCAATACCTTGGAGGATGGGGCCTATGGCATCAGCATTACCTAATCGTTGTACCAACTTGTAGGCAATATTTCCTACTTCAAGGTTCGGGAATACCAAGACGTTAGCTTTTCCTGCAATTTCAGAGCCTGGAGCTTTGCTGTTTCCTACTGAAGGAACGAGGGCTGCGTCAGCTTGAAGTTCACCGTCAATTTTTAATTCAGGAGCCAATTCTTTAGCAAGAGCTAATGCTTCTGTTACTTTATCAACAACTTCGTGTTTGGCTGATCCCTTGGTTGAGAAGCTCAACATGGCCACTCGTGGATCTTCGAATCCGGCTACAGCCTTAGCTGTCTGTGCAGTGCAGACTGCAATCTGAGAGAGTTGTGCGGCATCAGGCATAGGAGTTACGGCTACGTCACCTACGACAAGTACACCATTTTCTCCGTATTGAGGTGTCTGTGTTACCATCAGCATGGCACCTGATACACAGGTGATGCCTGGTGAAGTCTTGATGATTTGCAAGGCAGGACGCAAGACATTGCCAGTGGTGTTGCGTGCACCAGCCAACTGTCCGTCAGCATCACCAGCCTTGATAATGAGGCAACCCAGATAGAGAGGGTCAAGCACCAAACGGCGTGCTTCTTCTATAGTCATGCCTTTTTTCTTACGGAGTTCACACAGAAGTTGGGCATATTCCTCTTGCTTCGGATGGTTCTCGGGATCAATAATGGTTGCTTTGTCGATGTTCTTCAATTCGAATTTCTCGGCCAAGGCTTTGATTTCTGCAGGATTTCCGATAAGGATAAGTTCTGCTACTTCGTCGGCCAATAGTTGGTCGGCTGCTTTTAATGTGCGTTCTTCAGTTCCTTCAGGAAGAACGATGCGTTGCTTGTTGGCTTTCGCACGAGCAATGATTTCGCTGATTAAATCCATAATGAATACTTTTTTATAGTGTTATAAAAGATTGGCTAGTTAACTTTCTGCAAAAATACTATATTTTGTAATATCTGCATTACAAAAAGAGAAACTTTTTAGTTCTTGACGAAAAAAATAAAGGTTTTATAACAAAATAAGGCTTGAAAGGTAACTATTCAGTGCAAAGTTGAATTTAGCGTGAAATAGGAACATAAGTTCAAATGGCCACAAACATATGTTCATTGGCACTTGAACATAAGTTCGGAGTCATTTGAACATATGTTCATTTTTCAAATCTGTATTCTACAAAAAGACACTTCTTTATTTTTGCGTTTCAACGAAGTGTATGATACGTTCGGTTTCATCAGGGTGAAACCAATGGATTTCTGTGTCCCGTTTGAACCAGGTCATCTGTTTGCGAGAATAAATGCGTGAGTTCTGCTTGATTTTCTCGATAGCAAAGTCGAGCGTCCATTCTCCATCAAGGTACATGAATAGTTCTTTGTAGCCAACAGTGTTCAATGAATTAAGGTGGCGGTAGGGGAGCACGCTTTTCACTTCCTCCAATAGTCCTTGTTCCATCATTACCTCCACACGTCGGTTGATACGTTCGTAGAGTTCTTCACGTTCACGTCGGAGACCTATTTTTACAATGCGGAAAGGACGTTCTTTGCATGTTTGAGTACGATAGGAGGTATAGGTCCTTCCTGTCATGTGGCAAATCTCCAGAGCATGAATAACTCGTTTGGGATTTTTTAGGTCAACTGTGCGATAATATTCGGGATCGAGTAGGCGTAATTCTGCGCAAAGTGTTTCGAGTCCCTCTTTTTCATACCGTTCCATCATAAAGGAACGTGTTTCTGTATCTACGGTGGGGATATCATCGATGCCTTTACATACAGCATCGACATACATCATGGAGCCTCCAGTGAGTAGGGCATAATCGTTTTGGGTGAACAGTTTAGACAGGCATTCCATTGCTTCTTCTTCGTAGCGGGCGGCACTGTAATAGTCCGTCAATGCCAATTGCCCCACAAAGTGATGGCGTACCCTTGCCAATTCTTTGCTAGTTGGGGCGGCAGTTCCAATCTTTAGGTCGGCATACATCTGGCGCGAGTCTGCAGATACAATGTCGCAACCCAACATTTCGGCAATGCTGAGGCTCAACTCTGTTTTGCCTACTCCTGTAGGGCCTATCAATACGAAGAGGGTTTTCATTGCGGATAATATGCCAATGTGTTAATATGCCAATGTGCTAATATGGATGGTATGTCAATGTACTAATGTGTTAAATCCCAATAAGATATTTATAGGTGTTTACATACGGTTCATTTACACATTGGCATATTCGCACATTAGCACATTGACATATTAGCACATTATTCGTAAGGGATATTCTCGTCAAGAGAAGCGGCATCGCCCATACTGAAACCATCAGGGTCGAACTCATCCATGTCGAAGTCCTCGTCTCCATAGAAGTTTTCTCCTAAATCCAGACTGGTTTCTTTGGCCATGAGTTCATCGAAATCAATAGTCTGTTGGGGGGCTTCACCTCGTTTTTTGGAGCAGATTGCATTGTCAAGATCTTGCCCATAGGATATTTCTGACAACTCGATAAAGAATACGCGGTCGGCTAATGGGTCAAAGACATAAAGCAGGTGTTGTTTTTCGTCTTCTAACAATTCGCTTAATTGGGTTTCGCGCATGATGTAGCTGTCTTCTTCCGAACTGCTACCCATATCCTCCAAAGTGATTTCTTGCTCTTTAGCCCAACCTTCATCACAGATAAAGAATGAAGTCATCTGGTCGTCAGTATATCCACATGATTTCAATATGATTTCATGCAAATCGTGGAAAGTGGCTTCTGAGTCAATCTTTATTTCTCTAAGGAAATCATCAGTTTCGTCAGAGATGATGGTGAATCTATATACCATAATTATATATACTATATTATCGGATGATTCCTCGTGATGAACTTTCTATGAATGAAACGATATATTCAATTTCGGGACTCATGGGAATTTCAGCCTTGATACGTTCCAATGCTTCACTTACATTCAATCCACTGTTGTAGATGAGGCGGTATGCGTTATGGATATTTTCAATCAATTCGTTGCTGAAACCACGGCGGCGTAAACCTATGAGGTTGATGCCGCTATAAGCTACCGGTTCGCGAGCTGCAATAACGTAGGGAGGTACGTCTTTGCTGAATCGTGTGCCGCCTTGAATCATTCCGTATCCACCTACGCGACAGAATTGGTGCATCAGTACGTTTGCACTGATAATTGAGTTGTCATCAATGACTATTTCCCCAGCCATTTTGGTGCCGTTGCCGATGATACAGTTGCTGCCCACTACCGCGTCATGTGCCACGTGTACTCCTTCCATCAAAAGGTTGTTGTTGCCGACAACAGTCTTGTTCTTGGCTGCAGTTCCCCGGTTGATGGTTACATTCTCGCGGATGGTATTGTTGTCGCCTACCTCAGCAGTAGTTTCTTCTCCGCGGAATTTCAAATCTTGAGGTACTGCACCAATAACAGCGCCGGGGAAGATGCGGTTACCGTTTCCAATACGTGCACCATAGAGGATGTTCACATTGGCCATGATAACGTTATTGTCACCAATGACCACGTTCTTGTCGATGAAGCAGAAAGGACCAATCTCTACATTGTTTCCAATCTTTGCTTCGGGATCAATATAAGCTAATGGACTAATCATATCTTTTAGTTTTTAGTAACAAGTTATGAGTAATAGCTCAAAACCTGTTACTTGATTATTCTTCATATTAACTTGTAGCTCGTAGCTTGTCACTCGTAGCTTACTTATTCTTTATTATTTGTGCCATAAACTCAGCTTCGCAGACAATTTTCTCGCCTACGAATACATATCCCTTCATGGTTGAGATACCACGACGTAGAGGAGCGGTCATCTCTACGCGGAATATGAGAGTGTCACCAGGTACTACTTTCTGACGGAATTTCACACCATCAATTTTCATGAAGTATGTACTCCAACGGTCGGGTTCTTCTACAGAGTTCAGTACGAGCAATCCGCCGACTTGTGCCATAGCTTCCACTTGTAAAACACCAGGCATGACGGGCTCTTGTGGGAAATGACCTTGGAAGAATGGTTCGTTTGCTGTTACATTCTTGACACCTACGATATAATTGGCACCAATTTCAATAACCTTGTCCACCAATTGGAAAGGATAGCGGTGAGGAAGCAGTTCGCGGATGCGGTTAACATCCATGATGGGTGCTTCGTTCGGATTATAAATGGGTGCTTGTACTTCGTGCAACTTGATTTCCTTACGGATCAGACGGGCAAATTTATTGTTGACCGTATGTCCCGGGCGGGTGGCAATGATGCGTCCTTTGATGGGTTTGCCAATGAGGGCAAGGTCGCCAATGATGTCAAGCAATTTGTGACGGGCGGGCTCGTTGGAGTGCACCAAAGGAATATGATTGATGTATCCCAATTTGGTAGCATCCATGTGAGGGACTCCCATGATGTCTGCCAATTTGTCAAAACGTTCCTGATCCATCTGGCGTTCGTAGATAACGATGGCATTGTCCAAATCACCACCTTTTACAAGACCGGCATTGAGAAGGGGCTCTATTTCACGAACAAAAACGAATGTACGGCTTGACGCGATTTCCGATGCGAAGTTCTCCATGTTGTCCAATGTTGCGAATTGGTTGTACAACACTTGTGAGTCATAGGAAATCAATGCGTTTACGCTGAAATTCTCATCAGGAAGAATCATGATGGAAGATCCAGTTTCTTCATCACGGTATTCAATCTTTGATTTGATGATATAATAGTCTTTTACTGCATTCTGTTCTTCAATGCCTACGCGTTGGATGTTCTCTACATAGAATTTGGCGCTACCATCAAGAATGGGAAATTCAGGACCGTTGACTTGAATCAAGCAGTTGTCGATGCCTGCAGCGTATAAGGCTGCCATTGCGTGTTCGATGGTACTCACTTTGACATCCCCTTTGCAGAGTACAGTTCCGCGAGTCGTGTTTCCTACATTCTCGGCAACAGCATCAATGATGGGTTGTCCTTCCAAATCTATACGTTGGATTTTGTATCCATGATTGTCTGGAGCCGGATTGAAGGTGACGGTCAGGCTGAGTCCTGTATGAAGGCCTTTTCCGCAAAGGGAGAAACTGCCTTTAAGTGTTTTTTGTTTTAACATATATAATGTGATTATTCGTTTTTATTCAAGAGTTTTTTCAGTTCTTCGACTTCTTTTTGCAATGCATTCAGTGTCTGATACATTTCAGGCAGTCTTTTGGATACCACTGAAGAGCGTGCAAACAGTTTGGCATCAATAGCTGGAGACCCCATAACAGTTTGATTTCCTTTTATGTTACCGGGGATACCTGTTTGTGCTCCAACATTAAGTCGGTCACCAATCTTGGAGTGTCCGGCTACACCCACTTGGCCACCAAACATACACCATTCGCCAATCTTTGTACTTCCTGCAATGCCGCATTGCGAAGCCATTACGGTGTTCGAACCTACTTCCACGTTATGCGCCACTTGGATGAGATTGTCCAGTTTTACTCCTTTACGGATAATGGTGGCTCCCATAGTCGCACGGTCTATACAGGTGTTTGCGCCTACTTCCACATTGTCCTCGATAATGACAATTCCGATTTGAGGAATCTTTTCATATCCGTCAGCAGCAGGTGCATGTCCGAATCCGTCAGCTCCTATGACGCTTCCTGCGTGTAAAATTACATTGTTTCCTATGCGGCATTCGTGATATACGGTTGCATTCGGATAAATGATACAGTTGTTTCCAACTTTGGCATTGTCTCCTATCACGGCATTGGCATGTATCTGTGTGTTGTTGCCGATGACAACTCCTTCACCGATGACAGCATAGGGAGCGATATAGACATTTTCACCGATTTGTGCAGAAGAGGCAATTGAAGCCAATGGGTCAATGCCTGTCTTCTTAGGTTTGCTCATCTCATACAGGGTCAGCAATTTGGCTACACTCTCATAGGCATTGTTCACTTTGATGAGGGTGGTCTTTACTTCCTTTTCAGGTTCAAAGTCTTTGTTTACTAAAACGATACTGGATTGGGTCTCGTAAAGATAAGAGGCATACTTCGGGTTTGCCAAGAAAGAGATGGCTCCGGGCATACCCTCTTCGATTTTAGCGAAAGTTTGTACTGTCGCATTTTCGTCACCTACGACTTCGCCTTGGATGAAATCGGCAATCTGTTTGGCTGAAAACTCCATATATTTTATCAGTGTTCTTTGTTGTTAATATCAGTTATAGAGAAGGTCAAATGGCGCATAATGGCGCAGTGCTCTCTTTATTAAGGTGCAAAATAAGCATTTTTTTTTCAAACTACCGTATAAAAGAGCAAATATTTATTGTTTTAATGGCATTTTCTTTAATTGGTACGAAAATGACAAATGTAATATTTCTTGACTTTCTTTGATAGGGTGGATATGTTCAGCATGTCCGAGGCATAGGCTATGTCGTGTGTGCTTCCATCCTTGAACATGATGTCGATGCTATCGTCTTCTTTACTATACATGTCTTTCCCGATGGCGTTGATGCATAAGAAATACTCCGATTCTTTCTTGTTGATTCCTAGTTTGTTGCTTAGCGATGTCAGCATTTCGTCTTTTCTTTCTTTGCTGATGGGCTTGTCTGTGACTTCCACTTTGAAAAGTTTCCGATTGATGATTCCTAGGCTCAAGGTTGACAGGATCGTATCGGGATGTTCACTCCAGATTTTCAAAGAAGTCCAGATGTCATTGTCGTCCAGCTTTATGTAGTTTTCTAAACAAATGGGGTCTTCTTTAAATCTTTCTGTATTGATGTCGTTATACAAGAAAAAGTGTAATGCTGGAGACGCAAACAGTTCAACGCCTTTGTTTGCCAACTCCTTGGCCCGTAATAAAGCGCTGATAAGCATTTTTTCTGCAGCAACAGAGGTTTTGTGCAGATATACCTGCCAATACATCAGACGGCGTGCCATCAGGTAGTTTTCTATGGAATAGATGCCTTTTGAATCAACCACCAGGTGGTCGTCTTTCACATTCAGCATCTTGATGATGCGTGCCGATCCGATGTTTCCTTCCGTCACTCCTGTGTAGAAACTGTCTCGACGCAAATAATCAAGCCTGTCCATATCCAGTTGGCTACTGATTAACTGGTGCAGGAATTTCTTTGGGTATTCATCTTTGAATATCTGTATGGCCAGGTTCAATTGCCCTTTCATTTCATTGTTGATGCGCTCCATCAGCATCAGTGAAATCTCCTCATGGCTGATGCCTTTTACCAATGTATGTTCAAGAACGTGCGAGAAGGGGCCATGGCCGATGTCATGCATCAGGATAGCTGCTTGTACGGCTTCGGCTTCGCTATCAAAAATGAAGTTCCCTTTTTGGCGCAAGGTGTTGATGGCTTCGCTCATCAGGTAAAAAGCTCCTAATGAGTGTTGGAAGCGTGTGTGTTGCGCCCCTGGATAGACGATGGACGAAAGCCCCAATTGCTTGATACGTGTCAGGCGTTGTAGGATAGGGTGGGTGACGATGTCGTAGAGCAATCCCTTGGGTATGTTGATGAATCCGAAGACAGGGTCGTTGATGATTTTGCGATCTTGCATAGCTTCTTGAATCAGGCACGGATTACGCGGATTACACGGATTGTTTTTCTACAAAGAAATCCGTGTTAATCCGTGTAATCCGTGCCTAAAGTAATAGTCCGTTTTTACAATATGCTTTTCAGTTGTTCTGCCATCTGCTCCTGTACCTTCTTGGCTTCTATGCCAGCCACTTCGGCAAAGCGCTCGGTCTTGTCGGCATAGATGATGGCGCGGCTTGAGTTTACGATGAGGCCACAATCCTTGGTCATACCATACTTGCAAACCTCCTCAAGGCTTCCACCTTGTGCGCCTACACCAGGTACCAGCAGGAAGTGGTTGGGCACAATCTTACGGATATCTTCGAACATGCGTCCTTGGGTAGCTCCCACTACGTACATCATGTTCTCGTCGTTGGCCCACTCCTGACTCTTGCGGAGCACTTTTTCAAACAGACGCTCGCCTTCTGTATCGGTGGTCAGTTGGAAGTCGTGCGAACCTTTGTTGGATGTCAGTGCCAACAGGATAACCCATTTGCCTTCGTAGGTAAGGAAGGGAGTCACTGAATCTTCGCCCATGTAAGGAGCCACGGTCACCGAGTCGATGTCCATCTCCTCGAAGAATGTGCGGGCATACATCTGTGATGTGTTGCCAATGTCACCACGTTTGGCATCGGCGATGATGAACTGTTCGGGGTAGTTCTTCTTGATGTACTCCACCGTTTTTTCGAATGCAATCCATCCCTTCACACCCATGCTCTCATAGAAAGCCAAGTTGGGTTTGTAGGCGATACAATAGGGAGCAGTGGCATCGATGATGGCCTTGTTGAAGGCAAAGATAGGGTCTTCCTCCTTCAAGAGGTGCTCGGGTATCTTCTTAATGTCCGTGTCAAGTCCTACACAGAGGAATGACTTCTTCAATTTGATTTGTTCAATCAGTTGTTGTTTGTTCATGATGATAATGTTTTATGTTAACGGACCCTCCTCCTTACCCCTCCACAAGGGAGGGGAGTAGAATGACTTGCAAAACTATCTACTCCTTCCCCTTGGGGAAGGCTGGGATGGGGTCTTATAATTCACTCTCCTTCATCCGTTCGGCATTTTCCGCCACGGTCAGTTGGTCGATACAATCCTGAATGTCGCCATCCATGAAGGCTGCCAGGTTGTAGATGGTGTAGTTGATACGGTGGTCGGTGATGCGTCCTTGCGGATAGTTGTATGTACGAATCTTGGCCGAACGGTCACCCGTTGATAC
>JAFXDL010000023.1 GCA_017516265.1 Bacteroidaceae bacterium | reverse complement strand
TTGACTACAAAGCTCCTTTAGCTGCGCTCATCATGGTGGGGATGATTGCCATGATGATGTTTGATTTTATCCCTGTAGATCCCGTGACGGCAGTTATGATTGCCGGCTTGCTGATGGTGCTTACCGGATGTTTCCGCAATGTGGAGGCTGCTTACAAAACCATCAATTGGGAGAGTATTGTACTCATTGCCGCCATGATGCCCATGTCGCTTGCATTGGAGAAGACAGGTGTCAGTGAATATCTTTCTAACAGTCTGGTCAGTGGGTTGGGAGGTTTCGGACCTACAGCCCTGTTGGCTGGTATCTATTTCACCACCTCTCTGATGACTATGTTCATCAGCAATACTGCAACGGCAGTCCTCATGGCTCCCATAGCTATGGCTTCAGCTGTACAGGTAGGTGTCAGTCCTTATCCTTTCTTGTTTGCCGTCACTGTGGCCGCCAGCATGTGTTTTGCCTCTCCTTTCAGTACACCGCCCAATGCCTTGGTGATGCCTGCCGGACAATACACATTCATGGACTACGTCAAGGTAGGGCTTCCCCTGCAGCTCATTATGGCAGTGGTGATGATATTGGTGCTCCCATTGCTGTTCCCGTATTGATGTCGGGTAGAAGTAAGAGATAGAGACACGGAGACACAGAGCTTTTTTTCTTTTGTTCAAGAAGAATCCTCTGTGTTTCCGTGTCTCTCTTTTTATGTGGCAGGGTTATTGTCGATTCTTATACTTCCTACTTATTTCTGTGATTCCAGTAAAGGACAGTCGTGTGTGATGTCTTTGCCGATGATTTTGAGGCTTTGGGGAAGTTGTAGAGTCTGTAATCTCTTGCAGTGGGCAAAGACATAGCTCCCAAGAAGTTCAGTACCTTTGGGTATGTTGACGCTAGTCAGCATCTGGCAAGAGTTGAAAGCATTGCTCAGTATGGTCTTGATGGACGAAGGCAGTTGCAGTTCGCGCAGATAGATACATCCTCCGAAGGCTCCGTTCCCGATGAATTTCAATCCTTCTGGCAGGTCTATCAGATTGAGGTTGGGACAAAGGCTGAAGGAATGGTGGCCGATTTTTTCTAGATAGCGGGGAAGTTTCACGTGAGAGAGGTAGAAGCAATCATAGAAAGCAGAATCTGGAAGTATGGTTACGTCAGTCTCTTTCAGGTCAATGGTGCGCAGCATCCCGTACTGGAGCATTTCTCTGAGGGTCGCAAAGTCGTGTTCGTTCATGGAACCACTGATTTGGATGTGGCGTGTGAGCAAGCGGGCGTCACCGTTTAACTGTTGTCTGAGGGTGCCGGCAGTGTCCAGACGAACGGATGTTATCTGAGGATGATAGGTGGAGTCTGCTACCTCAATGAGCATCCATTGTTCGGTATTATATGTATTGAGGTCGTCCAGAGTGTAGTAACCGTCACCTTTGCCTTCCCATCCCATGTTGACATGAACTTTGTTTCCCTTGCATCCGTCGATGATGTACAGGTGTCCTTCCCTCTCTTTTTCGCTGTATCCTCTATATATTATGGGACGTCCGGCTTTCAGTTCCGAAAAGATAAGTTGGCGGTAGATGCTGTCGAGGTGTGGAGTATTGAACTGGTTGCGGCTGTAGATAGACATGTAGTTGGTGTAGCGGAAGTGGTATCTCATGCCTCCCATGACAGCAGAAAGGGTATTGCTGCTCCCTTTCTGTGAATACCATGTGAAAGCCGAGTTCCCACAATCATAGATAAGGTTGGCCACACTCTCAAGTGACTTGTTTTCGATGCTCATCTTGTATTTGTCGAACATCAGTGTCCAGTCGTAAGTGCGTCCCATGGTAGGAACTGTCTGTGGGTATTGATGGTAGTTGATGACCTGTGCCATGGCTATCGGACCACATCCGGCAGGGACTATGGAGGTTACCCCTCCTTTAGTTACTTGTGGAGCATAGAGGTTGTAGGGAAATTGTTGTCCCCATCGGGTGGTGATTAGGGGCTTGATGTTTTCAGGAAAACGGTAGGTCTCTTGTCCAGTGCTTCTTACTGCTAAGCATAGCAGCGCTGCTATGCTTAGCAGTAATCGGGTGTTGAGCGTATGTTTCATAGCATCAGTGTATTATCAGTCTTCCGTTTACGGATTCATTATCACCTCTACTGTATCTTTTGACCGTATGAGTTTGCGGGCCAGGCGCTGCACATCCTTAGGGGTGACTTGTTGCAAGGTTTCACCGTTAGTGAGCATGTCGTCCGAATGAAAACGAACATGTTCTGTGAGGGCTGCCATCCAGAATGAGTCAGTGCTTCGGTAGTTGGCATGTTGCTTCAGCAAATATTCTTTGGCTTTATTGAATGCTTCGTTTGACGGACCTTCCTCGGCAACTTGGCGGAGCAGACCGATAGCTTTCTGTAGCAGGGATTGTGCCTGTTGCGGATTGGTGTTGAAGTTGAACATCAGCGTCAGTTCATCAGCCGGTTGGCGTGAGATGCGTGAGGTGACGCTTACATTGTAGGTCCCTCCCTCTTGCTCACGCAGAGTCTCAGAGCATAGGCTGTTCATCACTTCGCTGAGGATGGCACAGGCGATGTTGTTTTTGGCTGTGTAACGTTCTTTAGCCAGAATATTATAGATGACAGTGGTAACGGGATTTTCCATCGGGACTTGTACGTGGCAGACATGCTGTCCGCGACGCAGGCGGGGCAGAGCATTGAGGTCGGCCTGCTCGCGTTGCTTGTGGTTCCCAGGCAGCGAAGCAATGTATTCACAGAGGAGTGGACGGAGGGAGTCGATGTCCATCTTTCCCACGAAGATGAAGGTAAAGTCGGCCGCATTGGCAAAACGTTCTTGGAAGAGTGTGAGCGTACGGGCATAATCCACACTGTCGGCCAATGCCAATGATACTTTTCGGCTACGCGGATGTGGTTCATACATTGTACTGCGGAGTGTGTCGCTGAAGCTGGTCATTGGACTCTCCATCCGTTGGTGTACGGTATTGCGCATATTTGCTTTCCAACGGAGGAAGGCTGTTGTATCCTGACGGGGAGTGGTGGTGAAACGCAGGTACATGAGTTGGAGCAAATCTTCAACATCCGTCCACTTACAGCCACCGGTGAAGGTTTCGGTGAGAGTCCCCACATTGGTTTGGTACGAAGCGGTGCTTCCCTCCAAGGCACGTCCGAGCTGACGCCCCGTGAGGTGTGCCAGTCCGCCCATGCCGGGCAGAGCGTTGATGGCATTGATGTTGGCATATTCCGCATCGTCAATCAGGGAAGTCCCACCGTGGCTGATGGCCGTCAGTTGCAGGATGCCATTCGTGGCCTTGGTGGGTTTCAGTATCACTCGCGCTCCGTTGCTGAGGGTCAGTTCGTGTGTGCCATATTCAGAGTCTTCCGCCTCTTTTACGATGCTTCCTTTCACCGGCTTTTCCTTCATCAGTTCGGGTGCGGGCTCTGTTTCAGGTATCTGGTAGGGGGTAGTCTTCTGTCCCCACGCTTCGCCGTAGGCCTGCAGCACTTCGGCTTCTGTGGGCCAGTGGTTACCCTCGCGTTCTTGTCCTTGTAAGAGGATGGCTACACCTCCTTGACTGTAGATGAACTGGTTGAAGCGGGCATTTACGTCGGCCAAAGTCAGGCTCTGCAACAATTGGCGATAGAGTTTCATCTCTTCGGCCTGGGAGAGCAAGGGATGGCTGTGCAGGAAATGGGCCATACACTTCTGTACGAGAGTGTTGTTGGGCAATGCGGTGCCGATGTTCTCCTCGGTCATGCTGATGGAGCGGCGCAAATCGTTGCATACGCGCTCGAACTCGGCTGGGGTGAAGCCGTGTTCCATGGCACGCTTGAGCTGGAACACCAATGCCGACATGGCCTGCATCCAATTGTCCTCTTTGAAATTGGCATGGGCCGACATGGCTTTCTTAGTCATGGCCAAGGAGTAGTCTCCATCGGAGAATCGGAGGGTGAGTCCTTGTGGGTTGTTGCCCGCTGTGGCTTGGTCATACAGACGGTAGGAGAGCATGGAGATAACCATCTGTCGGCATAAGTTCTCTTTCTGACCAGCTAAGGTGAGGCTGGCTTCTGAGGGTTGAGGGGTGTACTTGTAGCTGATGCGCAGCGTGCCCGAAGATAATTCAGGGTCAGTGCCTATGGCCACGATGGGCGAGGCATTGTCCGCCACGGTAAAGTAAGGACGTTCAGGGGCATCCTTTTTTCGTGGAATATCTGTCCAAAGGGATTGGATGCGTCTCTCCATCCAATCAGCATCGACATCGCCTGCCACGATGATAGCTTGTAGATCCGGTCGGTACCAACGAAGATAGTAATCACGTAGCGTCTGATGAGAAAAGTTATCTACCACTTCCATCAGTCCGATGGGCATCCGATGGGCATAGCGGTTTCCGTTGGGGAATAGTTTGGGAAGTGTCTGCTCGTAGATGCGTTCGCGTGCGCCTGTCTTGGTGCGCCACTCTTCGTGGATAACCTTGCGTTCGGCATCAATTTCCTTTCCTTCCAATGAGATGAAACCGCTCCAATCGTGGAGAATCAAGAGACAGGAATCTACCAATCCTTCGCGTTGGGTAGGTACGTTGGAGAGGTTATAGACCGTTTGATCAAAAGAGGTATAGGCGTTGATGTCAGTACCGAAGCGGACACCATTTTCCTCTAAATATTCAATCAGCCGCTTGCCAGGGAAGTTCTTGGTTCCATTGAAGGCCATGTGTTCCAGAAAGTGGGCCAATCCACGCTGATTTTCCTCCTCCAAGATAGAACCAACCCGTTGCACAATGTAGAACTCGGCCTGGCCAATCGGCTTTTTGTTAGGATAAATGTAATAGGTAAGTCCGTTGGATAGTGTGCCATACCGCACTGCTGTGTCCATGGGAAGGGATTGGGCAAAGGTCAGGAGAGGGAGGAAGAGGAAGAAAAAGACTAGCGGACCCTCCCCCTTACCCCTCCCAAGGGAGGGGAGTAGATAGTTTTGCAATATCGTTTTCATTATTTTTCTTGAATTATTGTGATGGACAGACTATCCACTCCCCTCCCTTCTTGGGAGGGGTAAGGGGGAGGGTCCGGTGGATCCGTTATCACTTCTTCTTATACATAATCTTCACCGGCTGGTAGCAGATGTTGTTGTACTGCTTGAGTACAGTTCCCTTGTCGGTGTCGATGACCCACACACTGCCGTTGAGGCCTGGTTGGTCAGGCTCGTAGAAGGCAACGTAGGTGTGGCTGTGGTCTTCACTAAGTATCATACTAGTGATGATGGCCGATTCGGAACCGATGGTTTGGAAGTCTTTGGCCGCAGTAATATGTGGTAGTGGTTGATATCTGAAATACCATTGCTTGATTTTATTCTTTTCTGCGTATAACAATGTGTGGTAAGTGTCATTTGCTACGCATGGGGTTGTTTCTGTTAGAGAAAGAGCTCCAAATCCACACATATCGTAGCCTTGTGATTGGTTGCTTTCAAATTTAAGTACGGCCTCATTCTTTTCAGAATCCCATTCCCAGAAATCAACAGATATTAAGGCTCTATAATACAATCCGGCCATATTATTAGTGATGACCAGTATTTTAGGTCTTCCTATAGAACCCTTCTTTTGTTCGATAAGGACCATTTTGCGTATTTGTTGTCCATTGAAGAAGTTTACTGCTGGATTGTTGATTATAGAATCTCTTTCGGTGTGATAAGGTCTTCCGCAATAATATTGATAACCATTATAGATTAAGCAAAGTGCATTTATGGCTTTATCCCAAAATATCAAGTTATATGAACTGGCAGAACCTTCATCATAATTAATAGTAGTTTGAGCATAAGTATAAGGCATTTTTACAGGTTTAATTAATGCGCCTTCTGTTGGAGAAAATTCATAAACATTTCCTCCTTCACATAGTACAGGATAGGATATACCTTGGTAGCCTTGTGATGGAATACCCAAAAGTGTAGGTTTGAAGTCTGGAAATTCAGGAGCCGTAATCACGTTTTCTACTACAAAGGTTTTTTCGTTGAGATAGTAGATGGTTGCAGGTGATGTGCCGTCTTCAGTTCCTTGGCAAGCTACGATGAGGCTTCCACTGCTCTGTACCATGTCGGCAGGGTTGGCAGCAAAGGTTATATCTGTATTGTTGGCTCTGAATTGGTCACCCGCTATAAAACCAGTAGATTCACTGCCATCAGCAGGAGTGAGCATAAAGGAGAGCATACTGTTTCCCTCGGCATCCTTGCTGATGAGGGTGATACCTTCTTCATAAGGTGAGTTGACATGCAACTCGAAGGGGAAAAATGACTTTCCGTCGCTGTTCTCCACAATCAGGCGGCACAGGTAGCTGCCAAGTTCCTTGCCTTCATAGACAAACTCTTGGTCGTGGCTGTAAGTCTCCAGGTTGATTTCCCAGGTGTAGGTCACATCTTTCTCTTTATTTGTCTGGCTGATAACGGGGGTGATGATAAGCGTTTCGTTCTTGTTGATGTTGTACACTTTTTGGATGGAAGTACTGTCGATGAGGATTTCCGAAATTGCTCCAGTTCCCATCGTAGTTTCATCTTCAAAACAAGAAGTGAGGGATGTTGCCAATAAAGCGATTGTCAATATGTTTTTTAGTTTCATTGCTGAATATATATTATCTGATTATTCTTTGTCTGTTTATTCCGCAAACGGATTGGGAAAGTCAAAGGGAAAGTCGGGATATTCGTTCAGAATCATTTCCCGATTGGCCGGATTGTTGAAATGTTCGTACATGGGGGCATAGATATACTTTCTGAAAATGGTCCGATAATGGTTCGGATCACCAACAGGAATGTGCTCTAGGTTTTCTCCATAGAGTTTGACCATGTTCTTGTAGGTTTCAGGATGAATTTCTTCAATTGCATGAAAGTATTCTACCATTTTTATGAATTTGTACGGGTGCCATGCTCCTAATTCTCTTTCAATCCAAATCTTTTCGTCATCTTTTCCGTTTGTCCAATTGGGCTGTTCCACCGCATTGTCAAACTTGCTCTGATGCACTTGGCTGAGTGAGTCGAGGGTTGGAGTGAAGTGCTCATTCTTTACCAAGCGGAGGGTCAGTTGGTAACGTTCATACCCGTTGGCATAGTTGCCTTGCAGTCCGTCGCGCAGAATGCGGATGGGGATGTAGCCTGTGATGGAATTAGGCAGAATGACAGCTTCGTCAATCTCGTACTGCACGCCTTCTATAGCTTTGCATTGGTCTGTCACCAATTCAAAACCGATGGAGCGGGTCAACTTTGACGGAGCACCCATAATCTGTACCGGTACTTTCAGCGTGTATTCCCTCACTTCGATGGGGGTGACACTGAAGGAGTATTGGCTGGAGTCGCTGGTGAAATAGATACCTGTATAGGTTGTGTCGAATTTCATGTAGTCTTCGTCTTCGCAGGCTGTGAAGCCGAGAGCAAGGGCGAGTGTCCCTATGATGTAGCTGAACTTCTTCATCTTTTAACTTTTAATTTTAAACTTTTAATTCATCAGAGTCTGTTCTCGTATTCGCTATCGGGGATAGGAATCACATATATCTCCTTGCTGGCAGGGATGACCTTTTCCTTTGCTGTTGTATTGTCCCATGCGCTGATGTTCAGGTGTTGGCGCTTCAGGTTGAAGAACGTTTGACCTTCACCGAAGTATTCCTTGAAACGTTCAAGATTGATGAGCTCCTGGGTCAGTGTCTGATCTTTTCTTAAGGCTGACAATCCGCGTGATTCCAATACTTGATTATAATATTCGGTGGCCAGTTCGATGTCGCTCTCCAACAGTGCTTCGGCCATGATATAGTACATTTCAGGCAGGCGGATGAGGTTTATTCCTAAGATAAGTTCCTTTGGACGTGAAGATTGCATACCCTCCAATTCATAGATGTCTGTGAACTTGCTAAGTCGTTTGATTACGGTTCCACCAGCTTCTTTATTTGTGAAATAGGCCATTGTGCGATAGTCCATTCCTTCCGCATTTTGTTCATAAATGGTTTCTATGTCACCGCGTGGATTCAATGTCTTGAAGCTTTGGATGGCTTGCAAATTGTTGTACACATTGTTGTAGAATTCTGCAAAATAGATACCAAATAAAGTCTCTTTTTGGGAAAGAACACCAGCCAAATCGCCGTTGATGTCGGTCTTTACATTCAGTTTGTAGGGACTTTTGTCAATTACCTTCTTTGCATAGATGGCTGCATTATCCTTGTCACCCATGGTCAGATAGACGCGTGCCAACAGAGCTTGCACGGCATAGAGGTTGCAATGAATCTGACGGTCGGTCATGAAGAGGCGGTCGTTCACATACTGTGCTTCGTTGGCCAACAGTCGTTCAGCCTCGTGTAAGTCGGCCAAAATGTGTTCGTAGTTCTTGGTTAGCGGTTCGAAGTTTGGTGTATTCAGCGAAAACTCCGTGGCGTAGGGTATTCCTTCTGCTTTGGGGTTCTGTGTGATTTGTTCGGCATAGAGGCGCATCAGATCGAAGTGCATGAAGGCGCGGAGTCCCAATGCTTCCCCTTTATATATGGTATAAGGGTATTGGGAAGCAGAGGCCACGAGGTCAGCGGCCAAGATACTGTTCACATTGGAAATGTTCTTGTACATGGCTGTCCAGATGCCTTCGAACATACCTTTCACGTTGGTGTTGTCGTATTCATAATTCCCCATCGCTTCAATGTCTGTATTCCCCATGCAAGTAAGGTTTTGTGCCAAAATCTCCAATGTGGAGAAGTGCAATTCCTGTCCGTAGAGCATCTGGCTACGCATTTGTGAATAGGCTCCGTAAAGGGCATCCTCAATACCTTCGGGCGAGGTCAGCATTTCGTCACCCTTAATCTGTCCTTCTGGGGTGATGTCAAGAAAATCGTCGCAGGCGGTGAAAGTGACTCCACAAACGATGGCGAAAAGTATATATTTGAAAGTCTTCATTAGGCTTGTAATTTTTTACTTTTAATTCTTAATTTAATTTAGAACGTAGCACTTACATTGATTTCAAATCCCTGGCTGTAGAGGTAGCTTGTTCCCCGTTCAATTTTCACGCTTGAGAGGCGCAGGATGTCCGTGAAGTTGATACCCGCACGCAAGTTACGCAAGTGTAGCGGTTTGTATAGTTTCTCTGGGAACTCATAACTGAGGTTCAGCGTACCCAAAGTTAAGGTGTTTTCCTCTTCGGCAAAACGGTCTGTTTGGTTAGGACGGCTACTGTCAGCAATGTTCTTGTAGAAAGCGATGTCTCCCGGTTGTTTCCAACGGTCGTCAAACACGCGCTGGTCTGCATTCTGTTTTGGGTCACTTCCTTCCACCTTGGTGATACGGGTGGTGTTGTAAATCCATGCACCCAAGCGGAAATTGAAGAGGGCATAGAGACTGAATCCTTTCCAATAGACGTGTGTGTTGAAGGTTCCCGTGTATTTGGGTTCGGTGTCCCCGATGAGTACACGATCTGTAGGGTCGTAGTCGAAGGTCAGTGTGCCGTCGCGCTTGATATAGACTTCTTTACCTGTGGCAGGGTCGATTCCGGCCGAGCGCACCAACTTCAGTGCAGTGGTACTTTCTCCTTCGGCATACTG
>JAFXDL010000022.1 GCA_017516265.1 Bacteroidaceae bacterium | reverse complement strand
TATTTGTCTTCCACCATGTCTGGATTGACAGCTGCACCAGTTAAAAGAGAATATTTGTTGATGACAGTTGCCGTCTGTCCGTACAACGGGAAAATGGGCCGGTTCTTTATCACTTCCGTCAGCTCCGGTTGCTGTCTCAGGTAGCTGTAAGCCGCCTCCATCCTTTCGTCAAGCTCTTCTACATCGCTGTCAGTCATTATATTTCCGGTAGAGATTCCGAGGATACCCATGTTCTCACGGTTAAAACCGATGTCGGTGTGGCGCAGGGTGTGAATCTGCTTCATCATCACCACTGTGCAGAAGATGAAGAAGATGCTGATACCGATTTGCAGACAGACGCTCAGTTTGCGGAAGTTGCTGTAGCTGAATAGTCCCACTTGGGGCTGTATGGAATTCTGCAAAGCCTGTTGGCGGAAGAACTGGATGACGGGCAATGAGATGAGAAGCGACACGGCCAGGACAAAGAACATGCTGGTGAACGTCTCCCGATAGAAAAAGCCCCATCCGTCGGGTAATCCGGCCAATAGGCGGAAGTCAGGCAGTACCCATTTCATAAAGATGAGACCAATGTAGACGGCAATCAATAACACCATTCCATATTCGATGAGGAACTGTACCGTCAGGTTGCGTCCCGTAGCCCCGAACACCGTTCGCAGGGCTATCTCGCGCTGGCGGATGAACAGACGGTTGATGAACATCGTCAGGTAGTTCAGCAATCCGCACAGGATGAGCAGACCACCCGCAAAGGCAAACAAGTAAATGTGGTTGATTTGCACCTCCATCGCTTTGTAGTTAAGGCGGTGACGGAGTTCCTTGGCTGGCACCAATTCATAGCCTCTGTCTGACCCCATGTGGTTGCGGACTCCATCCTTGCTCCAATAGTAGTAGTTGATTTTAAGCGTATCCAGCCGTTCGTTGATACTCTTCACATCGGCCTGTGGAGCCAGCCGTACCACATGTTCACCACCGGAATAGTGGGTCTTCCTTGCTTCCGTCTCTCCGGAAAGGAAAATGAAAGGAAGATTGGTGTGTGCGCCCCACCCTTCAACGATAGCGGTGACGACAAAGCGTTTGCCGTACTTGTCTTCCAACTCTTTCCCTAAAGGGTCCTCACCAGGCCACCATTCTTCCGCCTTTTGGCGGGTGATGGCTATTTCATTTTTACGGCGAAGGAAACCTCTGTCTCCCACCAGTATGTTGATATCAAAGAAGTCAAGGAAACTGCTGTCGCAAGCTATGTAGTTTTCTCCTTTTCCCTCCTTGGGCAAGAAATACTGGTGTTCAAACAGCGTACACTCCACTATCTCAGGACAGTTCTTGTACACCGTATCGCCAAAGATAGAATTGATGCTGATACTGATATCCCCCTCACTGCCCCATTGGCTGTGGTCTGTTGCAAGGAAATACATCCGGTCCGCATCGCGGTGGAAGCCGTCATACGTCGTTTCATACTTTATCCACATGCTTGCCAATGCAAAGCAGGCAAAACCGATGGCCAAGCTTACGACGCTGACCGCTGATTGCAGGCGGTACTTTACCAGTTGCCGCCAGGCGAGGGTTAGATTGTGCTCTATCATAATTCAGGCCCCCTCTAGCTCCCCCAAAGGGGAGGATTTAGGGAATTGTTAGTTTCTTTTATTCTTTGTTTATTTATCTCATCTTCAAACTTCTACAGTTCCCTTGATTGGGAACTGCGGTTTCTCTATAGGGGGAACAAAGTTCCTGTTGTGGGGAAACAGGGTTTCTCTTTACTGCAAACTGTGTTTCCTTTGCCGAAACTGTTTTTCCTTGAGAATTCTGTGTTTTCTCCGTAGAGAAACGGAGAGAATCCGTTGCTTTCCCTTACAAAGTTCTTGATTTATGCAAGAAAAAACTGTTAAAGAAGTGTTAATTCGTGTTTTTGGCCTCAAAATCGTCTAAATTTTAGACAGTCGTTAGGGAGATATAGGGAGAAAAGGAAAAAAGAGAGGGGGATTTAGGTTACAAAGAAGGGCTGAAAATCTGCTCATCATACCCCAATCTGGTAAAACGACGCTTTTGGGTATGAGGAGCAGGCTTTCAGCCCTTTTTCTTATTGACAGGTTTTACTTCAGTGTGCTTACACTCCATGCATCTTGCCAAGCGATGTCAATGGAGTCGCCCTTGAAGGTGAGGGGGAGCCAGATGTAGCGTGAATTGATGAGGTCAGTCTTGTTCCAACGGTCAAACATGGCCATGTAGCTGTTTTCGCCAACCTTCAGTACGTGGGTGCTTTGCCCGTAGAACGTGATGTCGGCATCTTTGCCCGAACAGGGGTTGCCCATCACTTTCCATTCGCCCAGCATGGAGTCGGCCATGGCGTATTGTGCTTGATTGGGGTCCCATCCTGTGCAACCCGATGAAAGGATATAGTACTTGCCTTGGTGCTTGAATACGGCAGGTGCTTCGCGATAGGCACCGGGGAAGTTGCGGGTGAAACGTCCCGAAGGACGGAGGTAATCGTCGGTCAGCAGGCTGATGTAGAGGGTGCTGTTTTCCTCGGAAGAATAGATGTGATAGGCTTTCCCGTCATCGTCCTTGAAGAGGGTCATGTCGCGTGCCATGGCACCGTTGGGGCGCATGGAGCCGAGGTATTCAAACTGTCCGGTAGGGGTGTCGCATACGGCTACTCCCGAGGCGGCCTTGGCATAGTTGTGACTATCGACGTGGAGCCACATGACGAATTTCTTTGTGACATCGTTGTAGATGACTTTCGGACGTTCGAGCACATTGGAGAAGTGCAGGTCGGAGGCCGAGTCGTTCTGCTCAGCGGGAAGCACTACACCTTCGAACTTCCAATCAACCAGGTTCTTTGAGGAGTAGCACGACACACCGCCTGCTTCTGTGCGGTAACATTCCCAGTGGGGGACTTTGGGATTCCAGTAGGTGGAGTCGCCCTTGTATTCGCCGTACCAGTAGTAGGTTCCTTCGTGATAGAGGATGCCACCACCGTGGGCGTTAATCATGTTGCTGTCCGTGTCGAGCCATATTTCGCCGGACTTTACTAACCCTGTTTCTTGTGATTGCGTACAAGCGCCCATCAAGAGGGTAGTCATTGTCATTAGGAGCAAAAATGTCTTCTTCATGTTTTCTACTTGCATTGATATTCGGTTACATACGTTATTTTCTTTCCAACTCCCGTAAGTTTTCCATCTTCTTGGTTTCAAGGAATTCGTAGATGCCGCAAAGGTGTTCGCGCACGCGCTGGTTGCCGAACTCATAAACTTTGGTGACAAGGCCATCGAGGAAGTCACGGTCGTGGCTCACTACGATGAGGGTACCGTCGAAGTCGATGAGTGCTTGCTTCAGGATGTCCTTGGTCTTGATGTCGAGGTGGTTAGTAGGCTCGTCGAGGATGAGGAGGTTCACCGGCTCGAGGAGGAGCTTGAGCAATGCCAATCGGGTGCGTTCGCCTCCGGAGAGTACCTTCACCTTCTTCATCGATTCCTCGGGGCCTCCGAACATGAAGGCACCGAGCAGGTCGCGAATCTTGTTGCGGATATCGCCCTTGGCCACATCGTCGATGGTTTGGAAGACGGTAAGATTCTCGTCGAGCAGAGATGCCTGATTCTGGGCAAAGTAGCCTATCTGCACGTTGTGTCCGAGGGTGAGTGTTCCATCATGTTCAAGTTCGTTCATGATGCACTTGACCAGTGTACTCTTTCCTTCACCGTTGCGTCCGACGAAGGCCACTTTGTCGCCACGCTCGATGGTGAGGGAGACGTTTTGAAAAACGATGTGGGCAGACCCACCTAAATCCTCCCTGTGAGGGAGGACTTGAGAATTGTCAGAACAATCTTGCCCCCCTCCCTCACAGGGAGGGACGGGTTGGGTCCGTTCATACGTTTTCCCCACTCCTTCCATAATCACCGGATAGTTTCCGCTACGGGGTGAAGGGGGAAACTTGAGGCGCAGGCGTGAAGTGTCTTCCTCATCCACTTCGATGATTTCCAGTTTTTCCAGCATCTTCACACAGCTCTGCACTTGCAGGGTCTTACTGTACGT
>JAFXDL010000021.1 GCA_017516265.1 Bacteroidaceae bacterium | reverse complement strand
CGCTTCGGAACCAGAGCTCCTGAGTGATGTCCCGTTCTCTCACCTTGTGAAAGAATAAAGGTAATCTACTGTACTTCGATTACGCAGCGAGAGCGTAGTTGTTTTCGCCAGATAATTCTTTGATAACTGGGATTAAAGTGCCAATCACCGACGCACTGCATGCTTACGCACCATTTCTGCCCGCTGTCAAATCCAGTCAAGCCCATGGGTTATTTGAATGCAAATATAGGGGAAAGTGTTTGATTAAATGGTGTATTGAGGAAATAATTAACGCAGATTAACGTAAAGGGAAGAGAGTGGGGCAAAAAAACAAAGTTCAAAGAGGGCATTTTGACACACCTTCTTTGAACTTTGAACTTTGAACTTTTGAATTTGAACTTGTTTTGTCCTTTACTTCGCGTAGCTTACTGCACGTGTTTCGCGGATGACGGTAATCTTCACCTGTCCAGGATAAGTCATTTCGTCTTGAATCTTCTTGGCGATTTCAGTGCTGAGGCTTTCAGTCTGCTTGTCATCAATCTTGTCGGCACCTACGATTACGCGCAGTTCACGTCCGGCTTGGATGGCATACGTCTTGGTTACGCCTGGATAGCTCATGGCCAGTTGTTCAAGGTCGTTCAGACGCTTGATGTAGGCTTCCACGATTTCGCGGCGTGCACCGGGACGTGCACCACTGATGGCGTCGCAAATCTGAACGATGGGGGCAAGCAGGCTGTTCATCTCCATTTCGTCATGGTGTGCACCGATGGCGTTGCAGATGTCGGGCTTCTCCTTGAACTTCTCAGCCAGTTTGGCACCGTAGAGTGCGTGTGGCAATTCGGGCTCTTCATCGGGCACTTTACCGATGTCGTGCAGGAGTCCGGCTCGTTTTGCTTTCTTAGGGTTCAATCCCAACTCGCTGGCCATTACGGCACAGAGGTTGGCTGTCTCGCGTGCATGCTGAAGTAGGTTCTGGCCGTATGAAGAGCGGTATTTCATCTTACCGATGATACGGATGAGCTCGGGGTGCAAGCCGTGGATACCCAAGTCAATGGTAGTACGTTTGCCTGTTTCGATAACCTCCTCCTCTACCTGTTTCTTTACTTTAGCTACCACTTCCTCGATGCGTGCCGGATGGATGCGTCCGTCATTTACCAATTGGTGCAGGGCCAGACGTGCAATTTCGCGGCGTACGGGGTCGAAGGCTGAGAGAACGATGGCTTCGGGGGTGTCATCTACTACGATTTCTACACCAGTTGCCGCTTCCAAAGCACGGATGTTTCGTCCTTCACGACCGATGATGCGGCCTTTTACTTCGTCCGAGTCGATGTGGAAGACGGTGACAGAGTTCTCGATAGCCGTTTCCGTAGCTACTCGTTGGATGCTTTGGATGATGATGCGTTTGGCCTCTTTGTTGGCCGTCATCTTGGCTTCATCCATGATGTCGTTGATGTAGGAGGCTGCCTGTGTCTTGGCCTCTTCTTTCAACGATTCCACCAGACGCTCTTTGGCTTCTTCTACGGTCAGGCCGCTGATAGACTCCAGTTTCTCACGTTCTTGGGATTGCAGCAGGTCCAGTTCCTCTTTCTTGCGGTCAACCACTTGCAGTTGGGCTTCCAGGTTCTCTTTGACGGCTTCTGCCTCTGCTTTTTTCCGTTGTAGTTCATCTTGCTTTTGGTTCAAGCTGATTTCGCGTTGTTTTAACTTGTTTTCGGCCTGTTGGATTTTCTGGTTGCGTGCGGCAACCTCTTTTTCCAGTTCTGATTTTTTGTTCAGGAACTTCTCCTTTACCTCCAGCAATTTGTTCTTTTTCATCACTTCGGCCTCTTCTTCGGCCTTTTTCAGGATGCTTTCGCATTTCTTTTTCAGTGCGGTTTTGTAGAGTGTGTATCCGATGGCGAATCCTACTCCTGCCGCACAGACAATGGCTATAATGGTTGTAACCTCCATATGATTATTGTTATTATTAAGTTATAAAAAAGCACCATCTCACTTTCAGGAGGGTATTCTCCTGCAATAGTGACAATGGTGCGATAATTCGTTGTTTACGCTAGAAGTTTCTCTCTGTGTGAGTCTGTTATTCCTCTTCTCGCAGATAATCTTCTAATGTGCGGGTCAGTTCTTCTATTTTTGAAACGAAGGGCTGTGTGTCGTTCTTCTTTTCGAGTCTTACGGCTGTTACGGACAGGTGGAGAGCAACCATGGTTATGTATTTCTCCTTGTCCTGGGCCTTGAAACTTCCCCGGTACAGATTCAGTAGGTTGTCTATTCTTCGTGCAGCTTCTCTGTAGTCTTCCTCCTCTTCCCTGCGAATGGTCATCGGAAGGTACATGTCCACAACGCGTAGTTGAATATTCAACATGTCTTTATCCTTGTTCATGCCTAAACTTGTTTTTTTTATCCATTTAATAAAGCCAGGCATTTGTCTATTTCTCGCACCAGCTTTGATAATCGTTGTTTCGTCCCTTCGACGTCTGCGTCGTGGATACTGATTATTCGAGCTTGCTTCAAATCGGTATAGTTGGCCTCCAGATTGGTGTAATCCTTTTGGAGTTTCTGCAGCGTTTCTTCCTTTTCAGCCAAAGCTTGTGTCAGAGTGGTATTCTGCCTTTTCAACTCGTCATGCAAGAACATCAGTTGTCGCATTCGTGCTTCCAGGACAGCCAGCTGTTTTTTTTCTTCGTCGGTCATGCTTATACCAAATTCTATACAAATATAGGGATGATTGTTGGAATAAGAAAAATATCTCCTTCTATTTTATTCTTTTTTCACATTTACGCCTCTTCTTTGGGCTGTTTTTCTTTTTTTGCCATCATGATGATGTTGTATGCATATTCGGTCATCCATTTTTGCGAATATCCCAAAGTGTGCTGGTATTTGCGGATGTTCATACATGTTTTTGCCGTGGCGGCATCTTTCCAATTATTTTTGGTCATGATGTCATTTACAGCCTTTTCTGTCATCGTGTACATGGCCTTTTTCATGAATCCGGGCAAGCGGAATTTCCATTGCATCAGGTTGCCCATGAGCATCATCAGGTCGTTGCTGAATCCTTGGAACATGAACAGGTAGTTTCTCACATCGTTCACGTTCTTGCAATTCTTCTTGATGCTGTTGTCTATCTCCTTGAAGAATTCCTCGCTCATGTTGTAGATGCTCATCAGCATTTTCTTGCACCGACTCTTTTCGGCTACTCCCAACTTGTTGTTTTGGGTGGGGATTTTCAGTGTGCGTTTGAATACGGCCATGTCCGGCAGGAAGCCTGCATTGGTGATACCCAGATTGCTGGCCATTACAGATTGGTAATACACCCGGATGAGTGTCATGAAATCTTCTATTCCACCTACCTTTT
The DNA here is from genome assembly GCA_017516265.1 of Bacteroidaceae bacterium. Classification (GTDB taxonomy): domain Bacteria; phylum Bacteroidota; class Bacteroidia; order Bacteroidales; family Bacteroidaceae; genus Phocaeicola_A. Next base: position 11,872 of record JAFXDL010000021.1, on the reverse strand, counting down.
CGGTCGTTTCAGCTTCTTTTTTCTTGAATAATTTTGAGAATATGCTCATTGCTTGATTTCTTAAAAATGAAATTATTTTGCAAAGGTAAGGAATATCTTTAAATTGGCAATGTAAAGGCGCGATTTTTTTTTGTTGTTGCCTCTTTATATATAATTAGGTGTGCCGGAGAGGAAGGGGAGGAATTCTTCCTGTAATAGCGTGTGAAAAAGCTGAAAAACTTTTCTGCAAAATACATTTTATAACGGATTTTCTTTGTGCAATAAAAAAAAAGCCGTACATTTGTCCCGTTTTATGAGTTCGGAATCGGACTCAATACGTGGGAAATGCATGCAGTTGATTGCACGTCCCTGTAAGAAGTGCTTGAATATAAGCGTTGTATATGTACTTTTGTATATCTTTTAAGAATAGAATAACATAACAGGAGGAATATTGGTTATGAGAAAGAACTTTTTTCTGCTATTGATGGTAGCAATGTTTTTGGGAGCTTGTACTAGCTACAAACAGGTTCCTTATCTTCAGAACAGTGAGCAACTCAAAGGAGTGGAAGCGTCACAAGCCTTGTACGATGCCCGCATTATGCCGAAGGATCTGTTGACCATAACGGTGAACAGCGACGATATTGCAGCTGCTGCTCCTTTCAACCTTACGGTGCAGACTACAGCTACAGCAAATCTGACAACCAGAAGTATGGGTATGACCACCCAACCGGCATTGATGAGCTATCTGGTCGATAATAACGGTAATATCGAATTTCCTTCTATCGGTACGGTGCATGTGGGCGGATTGACCAAGAGCGAAGCCGAGGAAGTGATTCGCAAGCGCCTGCAGCCCTTCTTCAAGGAAGGAACCAAATTTATCGTCAATGTGCGCATGACCAATTATAAGATTTCTGTGATTGGCGAAGTGACTCGTCCCAATACCTATACAATTTCTAACGAAAAGGTAAACGTCTTTGAGGCATTGGCTTTGGCTGGCGACTTGACCATCTACGGTCGTCGTGACGGAGTGAAACTGATTCGTGAGGATATCAATGGACGCAAGGAAGTGGTGCCCTTGAACCTCAATGATGCCAACATCATCAACTCTCCTTATTACTATCTTCAGCAGAATGATGTGCTCTACGTAGAGCCCAATAAGGCTAAAGCAAAGAACTCTGACATCGGTAACAGTACCACCCTTTGGTTCTCTGCAACCTCTATTATGATTTCATTGACATCCCTGTTGTATAACATCCTTAATTAATAGATTAGAATCATGAGCGAGAATTATAACGAAAAATATAATAAAGAAGAGGAAGAAGGTATTAACATCCAAGCTATCCTTTCTATGTTCCTTTATCATTGGAAGTGGTTTGCTGCTTCGGTGATTGTGTGTCTGGCCATTGCGTTCGTATATTTACGTTCCGCTACACCGGTGTATAATGTGACGGCTAAAATCATGGTCAAGGATAAGAAGAAGGGTGGATACACCAGTGAGATGATGGCTCTGGAGGAGTTCGGTCTGTTGGGTGCTTCCGGTGGTATTGACAATGAGTTGGAAGTGCTCCAGTCAAAATCCTTAGTCAAGGATGTGGTGATAGACATGAAACTCTATACCACCTATGTTGAAAAGGGAAGACTCAGCAAGCGTGACATCTATCGGAACACACCTGTTTGGGTCGATGTAGAGCCTGGTACAATTGAGAATTTGGTGTATGGATACTCTTTGGAACTGAATATAGACAAGGACAGTGTGTATCATATTGTCTGCAATACGTATGATGCCGCTTTGGAAGAGAAGGTGGAATTGGAGGTCGAGACCGCTACATTGCCTTATCTGCTAGAGACTCCGAATGGCAAGCTGATTCTCAGCCGTAACGTGAATGTTCCTTTGACACCCGATCAGACTTTGTTGATTTCTGTCACACCTCCCTTGAAGGTTGCCAAGAGGTATCTGGCCAGTATGACATTTGAACCCACTTCAAAGATGACCTCTGTGGCCGTAATCTCTCTGAAGGAGGTGAACCGCAAGCGAGGTGAAGAGTTCCTGACACGCATGGTTGAGGTCTATAATGACGATGCCAATGAGGACAAGAACCAGATTGCCCGTAAGACCGAGGAGTTTATCGGTGAGCGTATCATCCTTGTCGGTCAGGACTTGGACAATACCGAGCGTCAGTTGCAGGGCTTCAAGGAAAAGTCGGGTTTGGTGAATCTTACCATCGATGCCCAGAAGGCATTGGAGGAAGGTGCCACTTACGAAAAGAAATTGGTGGACATCAGCACCCAATTGCGTCTGGTGGAGATGTTGCATGATGCCGTTTTCAAACCTAGCAAGTCATATGATGTGTTGCCTGCTACGGCTTCTATCGGTTTGACTGACCCTGCCTTGACTGCAGCTATCAGCCAGTATAACACACAGGTGCTCGAGCGTAAGCGCTTGTTGCAGACTGCTTCACCCAACAACCCTACTGTGATGAGTCTGACCACAGTGGTTGATGGTCTGTTGGAGAATGTGAAGACGGCCGTATCAAACTTGCAGAAGGCGTTGACCATTTCCAAACGTGACATCGAGCGCGAAGCCAGCCGCTTCAATAGCCGTATCGGTAGTGCGCCGTCACAAGAGCGTCAGATGGTTGGTATCGAGCGTCAGCGCGAAATCAAGTCAGAACTTTATCTGATGCTTCTTCAGAAGCGCGAGGAGAACTCCATTGCCCTGGCAGCTACGGCCGACAATGCTAAAATCATTGATGATGCCGTGGCCGATGAGTTCCCCGTTTCTCCGAAGCGTTCGATGATTTGGCTCGTTGCCTTGGTTATGGGTATTGGTATTCCTTTCGGTATCATCTACCTCCTCGACCTTTTGAACTACAAGATTGCCAGTCGTGCCGATGTGGACAAACTCTCTAAGGTTCCTGTTTTGGGTGAAATACCTCGTGCCAAATCTCTTGAAAAGGGTGAGCGCGCATTGGTGGTACGCGAGGATAGCAACAACCTGATGGCCGAGACCTTCCGTGCAATCCGTACCAATCTGAATTTCATCTTGAACGACCCCACCAAGAAGGTTGTTCTCTTCACCTCTACCACTTCTGGCGAGGGTAAGACATTCATCTCCTCCAACCTGGCCATGTCATTGGCTCTGTTGGGCAAGAAGGTGCTTCTCTGTGGTCTTGACATCCGTAAGCCTCGTTTGGTAGACCTCTTCAAGTTGACCGACAAGAAACACGGTATCACCACCTATCTGGCAGGCAATGCCAGTGACAAGGAACTCCTCTTCAGTCAGATTCTGAAGTCGGGCGTGAATGACAACCTCGACCTGCTTCCCGCAGGTATCATTCCTCCCAACCCTGCCGAGTTGTTGGCCAAGGAGAATCTGGATAAGGCCATCGAGTTCTTGTCCGAGGAGTACGATTACATCCTGCTCGATACCGCTCCTGTAGGTCTTGTTGCCGACACCCTCCTTATCGGACGTGTGGCCAGTGCTTCTATCTATGTATGTCGTGCCGGATATACCGCCAAGAGCTCATTCGACTTTATCAATGAGATTAAGGGCGAAAATAAGTTGCCCAACATGTCTATCATCATCAATGATGTCGATATGGACAAGGGTACTTACTACGGTGCCGGCAAGTATGGCTATGGCAAACGCTACGGCTACGGATACCGTCAGTACGGCTACGGTGTCTATGGCGCAGAAGAAGAAAATAAGAAGGGAAGAAGAAAGAAATAACGGTTCTTTCATATATATAATAGGTAAAGAGGGTGCACACCGTGCATCCTCTTTTTTGTTACGAGTTGTTTGGGAAGGTTTTTAGATACTTTTATTTGCATAATGGTTTACATGAAAGTTCAGTGGTAACTCCCACTCTCCCTCTAAGTTAGAGGGAGTCCCCGTAGGGGGAGGGCGTGTGTCTATAAAGTCTTCATTTTCACACACCCTTTTTTTGTTACGGTTTGTTTGGGGAGGAATTTCGATGCTTTTATTTGCATAATGACTTACATGAAAGTTCAGAGTAACTAAGACTCCTCCCCTGTTCATAGGGGAGGGGGACCACCGCCCGAAAAAGAATGGCGAGTGGTAGAGGGGTTCAAGAGGGCAAACCTAATGCATCTCACCTTTTTCACCCCCTCACCTTGCAGGCTTTTGCCACAAGGCCACTCCCCCTAAAACAGGGGGAGAGTTTGAATACAGCTGAACCTCACAAACTTACGTCCCAAATTAAGATAAAAAGTGGGTACAACAAATCGGAGACGCTACTTTGAACCTTAAACTTTAAACCTTGAACTTAGGATTATTTATCCGCGTCATCCGTGCCTAAAAAAACAAATGGCTTCATTTTGATATATCTCCTTTACTTTTGTTTGCTTGGTTGGAGTAAATGCTTACATTTTGTCAATTTGTGAAGCAGGCAAAACTGTATAAATATTCAAAATTGACACCTGTTTTTGCATAAATATGCAACAATAGGGCTTCTTTTGGTCTTTTTCCGCTTCTTTTTTTCAGAGATTCTGCACTTCCTACGCGGCAAAATTGTAGCCGGAAGGTGGGGACTCGGAATGCCCGCCGGAGAAGAACAGCTGTCCGTCTGCTGACAAACAGCTGTCCGACTGCTATACGGACAGCTGTCCGTCACGGGTCCGGCAGCTGTCGGACCCGTGTCGGATAGCTGTCGGACTACTGATCGGCTTTATTTTACCCATAGCCACCCTGTCATCGGATACCGAATCTACAGGTTTCGGCTCCTAGAATTTGCTGTTTTTGGATGTTGTGTTTTGTTTATCTGATTGTGTGTTAATAGGATATATTGAATTTTAGTGCTAAAAATCCCGTATTTTCGCCCACTTTCTCTTTTGGACGGAAATACGGGATTCTCGCAAACAAAATATGCAATTTGACATTTTAACACTCTCCCTCCTCTATAAACAGAGGAGGAGTTGTAGATGCTCCTGCTACGAAGCGGGGCTTTGAGGCAATTCGTCATTGGTAGTACCGAGACAAAAACATATATACTTGCGAAACTTAAATTAGAAGTTTTTACCCTACGCCAGTAATAGTTGTTATATGGCCTGTCTGAGCGATAAAATCCTCCTTATTATACCATTGTATTCATTTTGTTTACATATTTAATATAGTTTAACAAAATTTGGGGGGTAATTTTTGATTTATTAGTACCTTTGTCCCGATTCTTATATCATGGACATTAATTTTATTAACTAATAACAAAAAAACTATGAGAAAAATTACTTTATTTCTTTCCGTGCTATTCATGGCAATGGTTGTGAAGGCACAAACAGAATCTGAAGCTGCGGTCAAAATGACATGGGTTGACTATAATAATCCTACAACAGCTATGGGCGAAATACCAGCAGGTGAAACTGCACGTGCAGGATATAATAAAATTTCTGGTGGCTCTGTAGCATTTGCAAATACAGGTTGGGGTGAGAACAAAATCACTTACATTCAAGTGGATGCATCTTCTTGCACGGATGATATAGTTGGTGCAACTTTGACGATTGAAGTTTCTGGCTCATCTGATGGCAAGCGTACAACAGGTTGGGGGGTAGGCTATAATAGTTCAGTTTGGAGTGCTGACATGACTTATGATTCAGCAGATAAGACTATCACAACTCTTGGTGGTCAACTTTGGACATCTACAAAGTCTGCATCAACATTTGAGGCAAAGGAATTTGATATTCTTGATGCATTCAAGAATGATGCCGATGCAGATAAAATCGTAACCATTCTAGTGTATGAAACAGCAGCAGCTGGTGGCTACATTAAGAATCCTAAGGTTACGATATTGGCTGCTGACGCAAGTGCCATGACTACTTACACCGTAAAATATGTAGATGAAGCTGGTAATGAAATAGCAGACGCTTCTGTATACGATATTCTTACAGGTGAAGTTGCGTCTATTGCTGATGAAAATAAAGTGGCAATATGGAATGCTGATAATACAGTGAAATATATTTATGCATCTTGTGACAACGAAAGCATCACTACTGTTGCTGACGGTGCTTCAAACGTGATTACTGCAACATTCCGCGAAGCTGCGACATATAGCTATACAGTTAATGCCGTAGATGGAGAAGGTAATGTGTTGAAAGAAATTGCAGCATCTGTAAATCTTGAAGGTGAATCTGTAACAATACCTTATAATCAGCACATCCTTGTTGATGACGTTCTTTATAGTGCGTCTGCAAATAACAAGGAATATAACACAAAAATCACATTGTCTTCTGATGAACAGGTTTCCGCTATCACTTATAGCGCATCTTCAATTAGTGATGTTGTTTATTTCAGCGAAGCAGAAGAAATCGAAGGTATGACAATAACTACGGGTGGTAATGCAAACGTTCGTTGTTCAAATGCGGCAGGTGGCTACAACGCTTCTGCAGAGCCTATTGTTGTTACGACATTGACTCCTGGTGTGTATAACATTGTAGCCCAAGTTTGGGGAAATGCAGGTGTTGATTTCAATATCATTTGTGGTAGTAATACATTGACGGTTTCTACTAAAGGTTATATTCTTTCTGGAAATGCAGAATTTGTAATTACCGAGGATACAGAGGTTACCGTTTTGCAAGCAGGTGCCAATGGTAAATGCATTGACTGGATTTATATCCAATCTGTTGAGAAACCGCTCGTTGTTACCGATGGTGAAGATCTCACAGCTACAGGTTCTTACTCTAGCGCCTCTTACGTTCGCCAGTTCAACACCGCGTACACCTACGGTACCATCTGCTTGCCTTTTGCGCCCGATGCAGCAACTTGTGCAAACTATACATTCTACAAGTTGGCAGAAGTGAATAGCGAAGCCTTGATTTTCGAGGAAGAAGTTGCTCCGAAGGCAAACACTGCTTACCTCTACAAGTTGAACGATGGCGTGGATGCTGAGACTGCCAAGACTTTCACTGGTGGTGTGACCACTATCTCTGACATCGTGACAGAGCCTGTAGGCGGATGGCAGTTCATCGGTTCATTTGCCAAGACTGAGATTACTGACCTGACAGGCGGAGACTATTGGGCTTATCAGGCTGAATACAACAGTAAGAAGGATGTGCTCGTGAAGGCTGGTACCAAGTTGGTTGCTCATCCTTACCGTGCATACTTCAAGTTCGTGCCGACTGAGGAACTGAACTTCACTCCCGCCACATCAACCATGCGTATGATTATCGGTGGTAAGGAAGGTGGTGCCATGGAAATCCAGGAAGTGATTGCTCCCGAGCAGGTAGAAGGTGCAGCATTTGACCTCGAAGGTCGCCCCGTAGAGAACATGCAGAAGGGACAAATCTACATCATCGGTGGTAAGAAGGTGAAGAAATAACCCCTCATCAATCAAAGAATTTAAGAGAAATCAAATAGAATAATAACCTATCCCGTCCGTCCGCTCCGTGAGAGTGGGCGGATGGGAGACCAAAAACGAAGAATATCATGTTGACAATTGAAAATTATGTAGCTCCCGAAGTGGAAATTATCGAAGTAGCCGTAGAAAAAGGTTTTGCCACATCAACAGCCCTTTATATGGAAGATGAAGCAGGCGATGTAGTGGAGACTTACTGGTAAATAGGTAATAAATAAACAGAATGGGGATGTGCACGAGTCAATCGGCACATCCCCATTTTTTTTGTTTCAGGCTCTGCCATTTCTGGGCCAGTCCGAAAAGTCGGTTGTATATAATTGCTTTACATGATGTCTCTATCATTCTGAATCCCTATCACCCTGCGGTGAAACTATTCGATGATGACGTGGGTGGCACATGCGGTTCGTAGGTAACTAAAACTCTCCCTCTGTTCATAGAGGGAGGGGACCACCGCCCCAAATAACCTGTGGGCGAGTGGTGAAGGAGTTGAAGAAAACGAATAATCCAACAGAACTCCTCCACCGCACGCCATTCTTATTCGGGCGGCGGTTCCCCTCCCCTATGAACAGAGGAGGATTTAAATAGCTCTGACAGTTAGAGACTTGTTATGGAACTCAATAAATACTTGTAGAAGAAAGAATATTCAAAGTTATTTTCTGGAAATCAAGAAGAAAACTCGTCAATTTGTGAAATGTTTGCATTTTGGCAAGTTTTCTCGCGGAATTGTAGAAGATAACTCGAAGACAGACACACATTCGTTATCTTAGTTGCCACCACTTCTTCTTCGGCTTGTAGTAGTCTTCGCTCTGTTCGGCCATCTCTTCGCGGAGGATGTCAGCATACGATTTCTTTTCATTGATCATGCGGTAGATGGTCCCCCAGTCAGGGATGCCTCCCAAGTTGCGGTCATCAATGAACAGGTCAACCTTCAGCTTGCGGGAGAAGTTTCTGTCCGTCGTTTTTTCTTCGGGATAGTCCTTGTTTACGGCATAGAATTCCACTCCCCGCTTTCGACAATATTCGACAGCCTCTTCGAGCAGGATTCCTTCTCGCACACTCCAAAGAATCAGGCGGTGGCGGTCGTTGATGAGCATCTTCAATGTGTCAATGGCAAAGGGTATTTCCGGCCCTATCTCCGGGTATCTGTGTTCGACGATTGTACCGTCAAAATCTATAGCAATGGTCATAGTTAGATGAAAGTTAAAGATGATTATACATTATTTATGAGCAAAGATAACTATTTTTTGAAATAAATGCAAATTCTTGTCGATAAAAAAGCAAAATCTTGTGCTTTGTCTGGCTATTATGTATCTTTGCACCTCAAATTGTTAATAATCTGTGGGCGGCTTAATGAGAGCTGTGCTCGAATAAATCCAAACGCTCACCATATTTCTTTTGTAATGCACAACGATACCATTTGCGCCATATCCACCGCTCAAGGCGGAGCCATCGGGGTCATTCGAATCAGTGGTCCTATGGCCATTGAGGCTTCCTCACGCATATTTATTCCCGTCAGCGGGAAACCTTTAAAGGAACGCCGTAATTTCTCCCTTACCTTCGGAAAAATTCTTTCAGGCGAGGGAGAAGTCATTGACGAAGTGTTGGTCTCGCTTTTCCGTGCTCCCCATTCCTATACGGGTGAGGATTCGGTGGAGATTTCTTGCCATGGTTCCTCCTACATCCTCCAACGTGTACTTCAGTTGCTGATAGGGGAGGGATGTCGTCTTGCCGAGCCGGGTGAATATACCCAGCGTGCATTCTTGAATGGTAAGATGGACTTGAGCCAGGCCGAGGCCGTGGCCGATGTGATAGCCTCTTCCTCGGCGGCAACCCATCGTCTGGCTATGACTCAGATGCGTGGCGGATTCAGCCGTGAACTCTCCGCTTTGCGTGACAAGTTGCTTCATCTTACCTCGCTGATGGAGTTGGAACTCGACTTCAGTGATCACGAAGAATTGGAGTTTGCCGACCGCACCGAACTCTCGCAGATAGCCGGTGAGATAGAGCAAGTTATCAGTCGTCTGGCCAATTCTTTCAGCGTAGGCAATGCCTTGAAGAACGGAGTGCCCGTAGCCATCATTGGTGAAACGAATGCGGGTAAATCCACCCTCCTCAATGCCCTTCTGAACGAAGAGAAAGCCATTGTCAGCGATGTCCATGGTACAACTCGCGATGTCATCGAAGACACCGTCAACCTTCGTGGCATCACCTTCCGCTTCATTGATACTGCCGGCATCCGTCAGACGACCGACGTGGTGGAGAGTATCGGTATCGAGCGTACTTTTCAGAAGATAGACCAAGCCGACATCGTCCTTTGGATGATTGATGCAGACAATTCAGTACTCAGCACTCAAAACTCGGCACTCCAAACCGAAATTCTTCCCCACCTCGAAGGCAAGAACTTGATTATCCTCTTCAACAAGTGCGACAAGGTATCCCCTGAACACCTTGCCGAATGGGAGACTGCTTTCGCCAATATCGAGGCGCCCAAACTCTTCCTTTCCGCCAAGCAACGCAAAGGGATGGACGAGTTAGAGTCCCTATTGGTAAAGATCGCAGCTCTTCCCGAAATATCCCAAAGTGATGTCATAGTCACCAATGTCCGTCACTACGAAGCTCTCACCCGTGCCCTCTACTCTATCCATCGTGTACAGAGCGGTCTTCAAATGAACCTCTCCGGAGACTTCGTCTCCCAGGACCTCCGTGAATGCATCCACCACCTCTCCGACATCGTAGGTGAGGTGTCAAATGATTCCGTACTTCAGAATATATTTAGGCATTTTTGCATCGGCAAATAGCCTCATTTTTAGCAACTTGCACTAACTTGCACTAATTTATAATAAAGTATTGAAAGTCACCTACTTAGGGTGGCTTTCTTTATTTTAACACTTTCCAGTTAGTATTTGTTTTTACTAGTTTTTCACACTAATTTTGGCTCAAATTTCGTTCCTGTCCCTCCAACGTGCGGTTCTGAAATGATGCAAAAAACTCATTAAGGACACTATGTGCAAAACACTGCAAAATCACCAATGTCCGACATTACCTGCGTTTGTCGAAACACGGAACCATCATGCAAAACGTTGCAAAAAGGTGAAAAACGTTGCAAAGAAAAAAGGCGATATTATCACCATTATGCGATATTATGAATACATCAATATGAAGATTTTAAAGACCTGTAAAGTGTGTGGAAAACCATTTGTTGGTTCCAAAATGACGAACAAGTACTGTTCATCAAAGTGTAAGAATGTCGCAAAATGTGAAGCAAATATGCGATATAAGAAGAAAGTGCGTAAAATAGTAAATTCAAACGAAGAAAATACTCAACAAAAAGACCTTTATCTTAAACCATTTCTGACGCCAAAAGAAGTTTCACATTTAATGGGAGTATGTATAACAACAGTATATAGATATTTCTATTCAGGTACTATCAAAGCTGTTCGTCTAAGACAAAGAACGTTTATTCGTAGAGAAGACTTGGATAAGTTCTTCGAAGAATCTTCATCATATAGGAAAAGAAGTAATCAAAGAGCTGACAAGAATGAATATTATACACTACGTGAAATTATGGATAAATACCATATAGGCCGCAAAGCTGTATGGGGGCGGTGTGACAGATTAGGAATACCTAAAATCTATATTGGTCGTAATACATTCTTTAGTAAAACCGCTGTTGATTCAAAGTTTGGTGAACTTATAGAAGATGTTAATCTTGAAAACTATTATACAGTACAGGAAATAATGGAACTATATCGTATGTCAAAAGCGAACGTAATATCATTTGTTTATAGGAATAAGATACCACGTGTAAAACGTGGCATGACTGTTTACTATTCTAAAATTCATATTGATAGTTTCAAGCGTAAAGGAGAAGGTCCAGATCCAGATTGGTACACATATCCAGAAATTGCAGAACGATACGGTTTTACTAAAGACCAGATAAGTTATACACTTAAATCATATGATATTAAAACAGAGAAACGTGGAAAGTTTACCATGATATACCGAACGGACTTTGATAAAGTAGCTGCCAAACGTCTAGCAGGAGCAGAACGAGTTCAACACGTAGATGGCACGGAATCCATTGTTATGCAAGCCAAACCTAAAGAAAGAATATGCCCTCCTACTCCAGATGGGTATTATTCAACAGAAGAGATGGCTGCCATGTTTAAAGCATCTCACAGTTATGTAAGAAACATAACTAGAGAACATGATATACCAAAGATAGCTCTGAAGGGTTTTAATTTCTATGAGAAAACAGCTGTTGATTCATTATATAACAAAAAGATGAAATATGCAGATATTATTGATTGGATTACTCCGGAAGAGATGAGGGCTACTTTCAAGATGACAGAAGGAGCTTGTAGAAGTTTCATCAAAAGACACCAAATACCTGCCAAAGTTGAATATGGAAAAACCTATTATTCAAAACAACACATCATTGATGTGAAGGAACGTAACTTTGAAGGCCGTGACAGATATTATGACGTAGAAGAAGCTTCAGAGAAGCATAAGATAAGTAAGGATGTTGT
>JAFXDL010000223.1 GCA_017516265.1 Bacteroidaceae bacterium | reverse complement strand
GCAACTTCAAAGTCTGGGCGTCTGTCTGTTCGGCATCCCAAACACGGGCATGATAGCCTGTCGGACCGCCGTGCAAATGGTTCGGGCCATTATTTACGGCCAATTGATATTCTTTTCCGTCGAGTTCGAACTTGCCCTTGGCGATGCGGTTCCCGTAGCGTCCGATGAGGGTGCTGAGGAATGGTTCGGGGCTATTGATTACCTTGTCGATGGTGTCGTGGCCTTGGATGACGTTGGCATAATTGCCGTTTTTGTCGGGAACCATAATGGCTACTACTGCTCCTCCATAGTTGGTGATGGCTACCTCGGCACCTGATTCGTTCTTCAAAATGAAGAGGTCGGTCTGCTTGCCGTCTATAACCTTCTGAAAATCGGCTTTTTGTAAGCCGCAAAGGTTTTCTTCGGGGTTCAATGTGTTTATCATAGTGAAAAATCTTTTTATATAGTACACTTAAATTAAATGCAAATAAAAAGATTTTCTTCCTTCTTTCCAAACTTTTTTGAAAGAATCTGTTATGATTTTCTAAATTCCCTTCAAAAGGTCGGCTACGATGAACGTGCTTCCACCCACAAAGATGAAGTCGTCGGGCCGGGCTGCTTCATTGGCTGCTTTAACGGCGCTTGCCACGTTGGGATAGGTCTGTCCGGTCAGGCCGCATTGATTGGCCAAACGTTGTACTTCGTCTTCGGGCAAGGCGCGGTTTACGCTGGCTTTGGTGAAATAATAAATGGCGTCTTTGGGCAGGAGGGCAAGCACGCCGCTGATGTCCTTGTCATTCACCATACCCATCACGATGTGCAGGCGGCGATAGGTTTGCTTGGACAGCTGCTCGACAATGTATTGTATGCCTGCTTTGTTATGTCCTGTGTCGCAATAGGTTAGGGGTGCTTCCTGAATCTTCTGCCAGCGTCCCATCAGGCCGGTGAGGGTGCATACATGGGCAAATCCTTCGCGCACGTGTTTTTCTAATAAATCGAAACCTGCCGATTTTAGCACACGGATGGCGCTTAGTAGGGTATTGGTGTTTTTGGTTTGGCAGAAGCCTCCAAGCTCACCTTCCAGATTGGCATAGTCTTTTGACTGATAGATACGTTTACCCTCGGTGCTTATGGATGAGCTGATGAGGAGTTGCTCTTCTTCAGCAAAATGGATGGGTGCGCCTTGTTTTTGTGCGGTTTCCATAAACACCGGTTTTGTCTCGGGGGTTGTCTCGCCAATCACCACGGGGATGCCGGGTTTGATGATGCCGGCTTTCTCGGCGGCTATCTTCGCCAGCGTGTCACCTAAGAACTGGATGTGGTCAAAGCTGATGTTGGTGATGACGCAGAGGTCGGGACGGATGATGTTGGTGCAGTCCAGGCGTCCTCCCAAACCTACTTCTATTACCGCTACATCCACTTGTTGCTCAGCAAAGTAATTGAATGCCATAGCGGTGGTCAGTTCGAAGAAGGAGGGATGCAGCGGCTCGAAGAAACTTCTGTGTTGCTCTACGAAGTCGATGACCCGTTGCCGGGGAATCATCTCACCGTTAACCCGAATGCGTTCACGGAAATCCACGAGGTGCGGGGAGGTGTATAGCCCGACCTTGTAGCCTGCCGACTGGAGGATAGCTGCCAAGGTGTGCGAGCAGGATCCTTTTCCGTTGGTGCCTGCCACGTGGATGGTGCGGAACTTTCGGTGTGGATGCCCGAAGTGCTTATCCAGTGTCAGGGTGGTTTCCAGTCCTTCCTTGTAAGCATCTCCTCCCACGTTCTGGAAGAGAGGTGCGCTATTATATAAATAGGTAATGGTTTCTTCGTAGGTCATAGTGTTGCTGGTTTTTCTTACCACAGAGGGCACGGAGTTTCACAGAGTATAAAGATAAAAACTCCGTGAAACTCTGTGTTACTTTGTGGTGAATCGTTGTCAGTCAAAGAAATTCTTGAACTTGCGGAATATTTTCTCCTTGATGCTGAGGTTTGGCATGAAGTTGTCCGAGTTCTGCATTTTCTCCAAGGCCTGCTTTTCGTCCTTGCTCAAGGTTTCGGGGATATAGACGCTGATGTTTACCAGCAAATCGCCCGTTCCGTTGGAGTATCCATAGCTGTTTACGCTCGGAAGTCCCTTGCCGCGCAGACGGAGCACCTTGCCCGGTTGTGTGCCCGGCTCAATTTTCACCTTCACCTTCGAGTCGATGGTCGGGATTTCTACCGTGCCACCCAATGCGGCAGTCGGTACACCCAACAAGAGGTTGTAAATCAAGTCGTTCTCGTCGCGAATCAAGTCCGGATGTGCTTCTTCCTCGATTACCACGAGCAGGTCGCCTGCCACGCCGTTGTGCTTGCCGGCATTACCCTTTCCGCCTACGGTGAGTTGCATGCCTTCGGCCACGCCTGCGGGGATTTTCACTTCCACCACTTCTTCGCCATACACGATACCTTCGCCCGAACAATGCTTGCACTTGTCCTTGATGATTTTTCCTTCACCGTTACAAGTGGGACAGACGGCCTGAGTCTGCATCATGCCAAAGATGCTCTGTTGGGTACGTGTCACGCTACCTGTTCCGTGGCAATTCGGACAAGTCTCGGTGCCTGAGTTACCTTCTGCTCCCGAGCCGTGACAATGCTCGCAAGTGACGTATTTCTTCAGCTTGAACTTCTTTTCTACACCATTGGCGATGTCCTTGAGGTTGAGCTTCACCTTGACGCGGAGATCTGAGCCGCGGAACTTGCGCTGTTGCGGACGTCCGCCTCCACCGCCTCCGAATCCTC
>JAFXDL010000222.1 GCA_017516265.1 Bacteroidaceae bacterium | reverse complement strand
TCAGTGCTTTATTAGCTTCTCAATCAGTGCTTCGTTAGGTGCTCAATCAGTGCTTCATTAAGTGCTCAATCAGTGCTTCATCAGACCTTTATGAAGCACTGATTGAAACTCCCCCCCCCCATTTACAACACGACAAAGTATCGTAAAATTGTAGTAGCAAATGAAGAATTGTACCTTGTAAATGGTAAATGAATTTGTGTTTTTCTACATATTCTATGAAATAATTCATAATTAGTTCGCTATCGCTCATCAAGCCTTGTTCCTATTGTTAATTAATGTATAGTCATAATTTATAATTCATAATTAAATTGTACTTTTGCCAATAAATAATCCCATCAGCATGATATTAGTATCAAACTTACATAGCATAAAGCAGATAGAAAAGCAGTACAATACAGGAGAATCACCAGTATTGGTTGTATGCTCAGACAAGGAATCGTATATATGCAAATATATGCGATCCACTTCTGCTGCTTATAAATTGGTAAGTGAATATATTGGTGCCTGTATGATCTCTGAATGGGAGATACCTTCCCCCATGATGGCGATGGTGAAGATTAAAGCGGAGCATTGGAGTGCAGGAATTGTAACAACACGAAATCTGTCCGCACCTGCTATTGGATACAAGAAATTGGACGGTGTGATAGACATAACACCTACCACATACAGTTTTGTCAATCAATCAGAGGATTTGCTTGAGCAACTATTGAAAATAGCTCTTTTCGATTTTTGGATTGCTAATGAAGATCGAACCTACAATAATGCAAATTTGCTGTATGAAGTGCAGAACGAAAAATTGATTTCTATTGATTATGGCGGTATTCTGAATACATCAACATTTGAGTTTTCAATGTCTCAGCTTACATCTACAGACACTATTCTCTATGCGGATTTATTCCGTCATTTAAGCCAAAACAAAGCTCCTCAGTGTGTTTGGAATATTGTAAATGGCTTAAAAACATATTATCATAATTGCATAGAAAAATGTTCTAATCGTATAGAAGATATAAAAGGAAATATACCCAAAGAATGGAATGTTCCCACAACATTGATAGAAGAAAAATTAACTCAACTTACAAATCCCATTTGGGTTAATAATGTATGGGATAATTTTGTAGAATGCTTAAAAGAAAATCTGAAAGATGAATAAGTTGAAGTACAGTATCATATACGGTGTAATCCGTCCTGAGATATCGGAACAGTTGAGCCTTGGTCTCATCATTGTAGATGGCGACAAAGTCAAAGTCAGGTATTCCATTGAAAAATTGAATGCCCTACAAGGGTTATATACAAAGAGTGAGTATGACTTTGTACATAGAGTAATGAAGTCTATATCCTCAAGCAATGTCATTCAATCAACAGATGCTATAAATTATTTGTCCCGTTATTCCAACAATCTGATAGCAGTTTCTTCACTTCAAGATATTGATCTTGATTCTTCTCAAGAAAGTCAAGACTGGCTTTATCGGAACTACGTTTATGCAGGAGCGTAACTCATCGATAACCAAAAAGGCATTCATCACTCACTCGGATGCCTTTTTTTATTCCCCTTTTTTGAATTGATTCTTGTTGACTCTAGATACAATTTAGAATGTTCAAAGAATTGCCATTCCTTCGCCCAAAGAATGCTGATCTTATGTGGGTAAAAACGGTATTCTTTAAGGGCTTTTACTATAATATCAACGCTTCAACGCTTTTTATATCCTTGATCATTACTGTCCACTTTCTTAGTGGACAGTAATGGTTTGACTTTCAATATATATCAAGTATTTGTCAATCTTCATTACAGTACTTCTTTGCTTTCTTTTTCCCAATTGTTCAGAGTCTCAATGGTGTCTTCTATGACCCAATCCAGACTTTGTGTGTGCAACATTTCGTAATGACGGAACAAACGACCATGAATTAGCCCTTGCGCTTTCAGGCGCTTGTGCATCATTTGGCCGCTCATACTTTGCTTTTTCGCACTAGCTTCGATGGCCATTACCGCAAAATGCACTTTTCGATATGTATCAGTTTGCTGCTCTGTCATATACTTATATTTTTATTGATTGCAAAGATAACTCTTCTTCGCGAAAAAACACGCAAAACAAAAATAATTTTTCATTTTTCTCTTTAAAGTACCTTCAAATGCAAAGTTTCTTAAGATACATAGCCAAACATCTTAAGATAAATGGGCAAGTATCTTAGAATACTTTTGCTTTGCTCAATAGGCCTGTCTTTTCTTGCATATCGGTTTCTCCTTTTTCAAGCATAGCCACATACTCACGCTTCTTGCCTATCTTCTCGGCAAGTTGCTATCGGGACACCCCCTTCGCCAACGACGAAGAGCGACTGGAAGTTTGTTCAAACTGTATGAGAAGATGACTAAGAAATAATATAAAACTCTGCCAAATCTCATTTTTTTTGCTACTTTTGGCAGAGTTTTGAAATGTTGATGACCGCATTCACAAATATAGATGGGTTTATTTTGTATTTCTCTCGGTTTGCACTAAATTTGCAGGCAAATAAGAACAACTGTATGAGTAGAGCAAACCACAATATACGCGAATGGAGCAGTCTGATACTGATGTCCCTGCTGACGGTAGTCTTATTCGTGGCCAATTTGTTTTTCGGTTCGGTGCAGATTCCCTTTGATGTCGTATGGGACATACTGACAGGGGGGAGTGCTCAAGAGTCATGGCGTTTTATCATTCTGGAAGCACGATTGCCACAAGCACTGACCGCCTTATTGTGTGGTGCGGCTTTGGCTGTCGGTGGATTGATGCTGCAGACGGTGTTCCGCAACCCGTTAGCAGGCCCTTCCATTTTGGGTATTGATGCTGGTGCCAGTTTGGGAGTGGCTCTAGTTATGTTGATGAGTGGGGGCAGTCTGGTGGCCGGACAGTTGGCTTTTGGAGGGTATCTGGCTGTAACATTGGCCGCCTTTGCAGGTGCCATGTTGGTAATGGGGCTGTTGTTGTTCTTCTCGACTTTGCTTCGTAGCGATGTCATGCTGCTTATTGTGGGCGTCATGATTGGATATGTCGGGTCATCAGTAATTTCGTTACTCAATTTCTTTTCTACAGCAGAAGGTGTACACTCATACATGGTGTGGGGGATGGGAAGTTTCAGCGGAGTGTCCATGACACAGATGCCTTGTTTTGCCATATTGACCATGGGAGGTATCCTTGTGGCCCTATTGCTGGTGAAACCGTTGAATGCAATGCTCTTAGGACAACGTTATGCGGAGAATCTGGGGATAAATGTACGCTATACCCGCTTTCGGTTACTTTTGGCCACAGGATTGTTGACTGCTGCCACTACGGCTTTTTGTGGTCCTGTCTCTTTTTTAGGACTGGCAGTTCCTCACATGGCCCGTTTGTTGCTGCATCGTTCTGACCATCGTTTGCTGATGCCATTGTCAATATTGACAGGGTCTGCAGTGGCCTTATTATGCAATTTCCTTTGTCTGCTCCCAGGTGACAAAGGTACTTTACCTTTGGGCGCAGTCACTCCGTTACTGGGAGTTCCCGTGATTCTATATGTCCTTCTGCAGGGGAAAAGACAATGGTAAAGGATATTTTATCGCTTTTTTTTGTTAAAAATTTCGTTATGATACGAATTCTTTATATTTTTGCCCGATAAATATCGACCTTGCATTGAAAAGTGTATAATATGATGAAGAGCATATATAAAGTAACCCTTTTAATCTGTTTCTTATTATTTGCTGGAGAAACTTTGGCACAGAGTAGTGAAAGTAAAGCTAAAACTGTGTTGATTATCAGTTCTTATTCCTCGGACTCCCAACGTACAGCCCAGTTTGTGGACAAATTTGAGAAAATGGTAGTCGAGCATGATTGGGATTACGTCAGCACTATAGCTTATATGGGATATTTGGGCTTTGAGAGCAGCCATGAATGGAAACCTAAAATGGCAACTACGCTTCAGCGGTATGTGGATGACGATTTGGCTGCTGTGATACTGTTGGGACACGAGGCCTGGATTACCTATTTGGAGTTGGAAGAGATACCTGATGTTCCCTTCTATGGTTGCTACATTGATGAATTTGGTGTTCCTATCCCAGAAAATATGCCGGATTTCTTGTATTGGTATCCCGAAAAGCAGGACTTGCGTGAAATAGCTTCCCGTCGCGGACATACAGGCGGTATGATGAACCGTTATGATGTAGAGGCCAATATAGAGCTGATTAAGAAGATTTACCCTAATACCGAACGCATAGCTTTTGTGACAGACAACTCTTACGAAGGGGCTGCATTGGGTACTTTGATGCGTGAGGTTATCGTAGAGAAGTATCCTGAGTTGAACTTGGCTTCACTACGTGGTCTCAGTTTTTCGATGTCTCAGATACGGGTTCGCATGCGTCATTTGCAGGAAAATACGACCAACACGGTGATCTTGATAGGAACGTGGCGTGTGGATAAGTCCGGACGTTATTATCTGGAGAGTTCTATCAAGGAGATTTTTCCCGAGGGATTCAATTTGCCGGTATTCACTATGACAGGCGTGGGACTGGGAGAATGGGCTGTTGGTGGATACATTCCAAACAATGAATGGAATGTGGAGCACATTGTCAATGACATGCATGCCTATAATATGGGTGAAGTCACTGAAAGCACATTTGAATACACCAAGAGCCGTTATGTCTTCAGTCGTGAGAAAATGCAGGAGTACAGACTGGAAAAAAGTGTTCTTCCTGCCGATGCCGTTATCGTAAGTGAAGTTGACGAAGAGGTTGAACGTTATCAGAAGTACTTATGGATAACCATTGGTTTGTGTCTGGTATTCGGCACGATGTTAGTCTTTATCCTGATATTGCTGCAACGCAATCGTCGGGTGAATCGCATCTTGCAGGACCGAAATGAAGAATTGGCAGCAGCCAAGGAACAAGCGGAACAGAGTAATAAGCTGAAGAGCGCCTTCTTGGCCAATATGAGTCATGAGATTCGTACTCCATTGAATGCAATTGTGGGATTCAGCGAACTGTTGAAAGATACTGATGTGCCCGAAGAACGTGAAGAGTTCTGGAACATTATTCATACAAATAACGACTTGCTTTTGAGATTGATAGGTGATATCCTAGACTTGTCTAAGATAGAATCGGGTATGATAGAGTTGCGTCCTGAACGTTATGATGTGGCATTGCTATTCGGTGAGATATATGCAGCCATGGAGCAAAGGATGCACAATCCGCAAGTACAGCTACAGGTGGAACAGCCGTATTCTGCCTGTATGGTCACTTTGGACCGCAACCGTATGAGCCAGGTGGTGACGAACTTTGTCACCAATGCCATTAAATTCACTACCGAAGGTTACATCCGCATGGGATATCGGGTGGAAAATGGTGGTGTGTTAGTATTGGTTGAGGATACGGGTATCGGCATTGAAAAGGAGAAGTTGGATAAAGTCTTTGAGCGTTTCTATAAATTGAATGATTTCGCCCAAGGCACAGGTTTGGGAATGAGCATTTGTCGGGCTATCCTGGAAGCTACAGGTGGTCGTATCGGAGTGGAGTCTGAGGTGGGCAAGGGTTCCACCTTCTGGGCATGGTTCCCGTGCGCAGACATTGAGATTAGCGAAAAGGAAAATCTTTTGGAAGATGTTTCTGGAGAAGATGCTTTCGAGGATGTAGCCCGGAAGAATATGAGTGTTTTGGTGGCTGAAGACAATGACAATCACTATCTGTTGCTGGATCGTATTCTGAACAAGTATGCCACCCGGGTGGTGCGTGCCATCAATGGTGTAGAGGCTGTCTATTGGGCAGATAAGGAAGAATTTGATGTTGTTCTGATGGATGTGGGTATGCCTGTGATGGATGGTTTGGAAGCAGCCCGTCAAATACGTCAGAAAGACAATGATGTATGTATTATCGGTTGCAGTGCTGAAGCATTTGAAGGCGACCGTCATCGAGCCTTGGAGGCTGGATGTAATGCCTTTCTTCCCAAGCCCATCAAGCGTGAAGAATTATTGATGTGTCTTCGGACATTGTTGCATACAAAGGATGAAGCTTGATGCAACACCCCATTTCCTTATATGAATTGAACAATCTTGTGCGCCAGACACTCACCCGTGCCTGGCCGGACGAGTATTGGGTGCAGGCAGAACTGAGCGATGTCCGGGTAAATCCTGCCGGGCATTGCTACGTGGAGTTTGTGCAGAAGGATGCCCGTAGTCATGCCTTGATAGCCAAAGCACGGGGGACGGTGTGGAGTAATGTATTCCGCTTGTTGCGCCCTTATTTCGAGCGTGAGACCGGACAGACTTTTGCTGCCGGCATCAAGGTGCTGGTATTGGTACGGGTGGAATTTCACGAACTGTATGGATATTCACTTACTGTTGTGGATATAGACCCCTCATATACAATGGGGGACATGGTACGTCGCCGACGCGAGATTCTCCGTATGTTGGAGGAGGAGGGGGTGCTGACGCTGAATCGCGAACTTTCTCTGTCACCCGTTCCCCAACGCATTGCCGTTATCTCTTCGGAGACGGCTGCTGGATATGGAGACTTTTGCAATCAGTTGGCTACCAATCCATACGGCCTACAGTTCTTCCCTACGTTGTTTCCTGCCATCATGCAGGGTGATAAGGTGGAGGCGTCTGTGCTGGATGCTCTCAGTAGCATACAAGATGCACAGCAGGAGTGGGATGCTGTGGTCATTATCCGTGGCGGTGGAGCCGTCAGTGACCTGTCGGGATTCGATACCTATCTGTTGGCTGCAGCTTGTGCCCAGTTTCCTATCCCCATCATTACGGGCATCGGACATGAACGGGATGACACGGTGCTAGACCTTGTGGCTCATACCCGTGTGAAGACTCCCACGGCAGCAGCTGAATTTTTGATAAATCGTGTGCACGAGGCGGCCTTGAAACTGGAGGACAAAGCTGGCTTCATAGAGGAGTATGTGCGTCGCCGGATGCAGGAGGAGACTCACCGTTTGGACGAGATGGCTCGCCGCATACCAGCAGCCCTGGCACTTCGCCGCTTGCGTGAGGAGCACCGGGTGGAGCAGATGCAACAGCGCTCACAGACCGTCGTAGGGAAACTCTTGCAGCAGTCGGCCCACCAGTTGCAGTTGTTGGAGCAGCGTAGCGAGGTGGCTGCTGTGGCTTTGGTGCAGAATGCACGTCACCATTTGCAGTTGATGGAACAGCGCGTGGCCGGATGTGATTACCAACGTCTATTGGCCAGGGGATTCAGTCTTACTCTGAAAGATGGACGGGCTATGACCGATGCCTCCAGCCTGAAGCCTGGTGACACCCTCGTCACACGCTTAGAAAAGGGCGAAGTATATTCGCAGGTGATAAATGTGAAGAGTGACAAAACTAAAAAACGCAGATATGGAAAAGAAGAAAATGACCTATGAACAGGCCATGATGCGCCTGGAGACCTTGGTGCAGACTATGGAGCGGGGCGAACTGGACATAGACCAGTTGGGAGAAGCTCTGAAAGAATCGCAGCAACTTATCAAATTCTGTCGCGACAAGCTCTATCAAGCGGAGAAACAGGTGAAAACCATCATGGATGAGCAGTAAATCACCCTTTGCCATGGCTTTTTCTGTTCAAAGAGTTGGTCAAGTGTAATTTATATCGTAATTTTGCCGACAATTTGAAACTAAATACAATATGGATATGGAAAAAGTGAATGAAATTGATTGGGCCAATCTGTCATTTGGCTATCGAAAGACTGATTATAACGTACGTTGTTATCACCGCAATGGCGCATGGGGTGAGATTGAAGTTTGTAGCGAAGAGACCGTTCCCTTGCACATGGCAGCCACTTGTTTGCACTACGGACAAGAGGCTTTTGAAGGCTTGAAGGCTTTTCGTGGAAAGGATGGTAAGATTCGTGTGTTCCGCATGGAGGAGAATGCAGCCCGTCTGCAAAGCACCTGCCGTGGCATACTGATGCCCGAATTGCCCACAGAACTCTTTGCTGCCATGGTAAAGAAGGTTATTATGCTCAACGAACGTTTTGTACCTCCCTACGAGAGTGGTGCATCGCTCTACATTCGTCCCTTGCTCATTGGTACAGGGCCGCAGGTAGGTGTGAAACCTGCAGGGGAATACCTGTTCCTTATCTTCGTTACTCCCGTAGGTCCGTACTTCAAAGGTGGTTTTGCTACCACCCCTTATGTCATTACCCGCAAGTACGACCGTGCCGCTCCATTGGGCACCGGTATCTATAAGGTGGGTGGTAACTATGCTGCCAGCCTGCGTGCCAGCAAGGAGGCTCATGAGGCCGGATACTCTGCTGAGTTCTATCTCGATGCCAAGGAGAAGAAGTACATCGATGAATGTGGCGCTGCCAATTTCTTTGGTATCAAGAACAATACCTACATCACACCGTTGAGTAGCAGCATCCTTCCCTCTATCACCAATAAGAGCCTTATGCAGTTGGCCGAAGATATGGGCATGAAGGTAGAACGCCGTGCCATCCCCGAAGAGGAACTCTCAACCTTCGAAGAAGCTGGCGCATGTGGTACGGCTGCGGTCATCAGCCCCATCGAACGCATTGATGACCCCGAGAACAACCACTCATACGTCATCTCTAAGGATGGCAAGCCCGGACCTATCAGCACACAGCTCTACACCAAGTTGCGTGCCATCCAGTATGGTGACGAACCTGATACACACGGTTGGGTGACTGTGATAGAATAAAAAAGTAACGAGCTACCAGTGAACGAGCTACGGATTACAAGTCGGCCAACGGACAGACATGCTGTCATGCCGAGGCTTGTAACTCGTAGCTCGTAGCTAATAACTGAACATCATGAGCAAAGGAAAACTTGCAAAATTTGCCGACATGGCGGCATATCCCCATGTATTCGAATATCCCTACTCGGTGGCCGATGATGTCCCTTTCGACATGAAGGGCCGATGGGCCGACCAATTTTTTCACAACGACCATCCCATTGTCCTCGAACTGGGCTGCGGACGCGGTGAATACACCGTAGGACTGGCACGTCTCTTCCCGGACAAAAACTTCATCGGAGTTGATATCAAAGGAGCGCGCATGTGGAGCGGAGCCACCGAATCCCTGCACGAAGGACTGAAGAATGTGGCCTTCCTGCGCACCAACATTGAGATTATTGACCGCTTCTTCGCACCTGGCGAAGTCAGCGAGATATGGCTCACCTTCAGCGACCCCCAAATGAAGAAGGCTACCAAACGACTGACATCCACCTACTTCATGAACCGTTATCGCCGGTTCCTCGTCGATGGCGGACTCATACACTTGAAGACGGACAGTAACTTCATGTACACCTATACCCAGTATATGGTCAGCCACAATGCACTGCCCGTAGAGTTCAGTACCGACGACCTTTATCACAGTGGCCTCGTGGACGACATTCTTAGCATACGTACCTACTACGAGCAACAGTGGCTCGACCGCGGACTGAGCATCAAGTACCTCAAATTCCGTCTCCCACAAGAGGGTACTCTGGAGGAACCCGATGTAGAGATTGAACTCGACGACTACCGGAGCTACAACCGTAGCAAACGCAGTGGCTTGCAGACAAGCAGATAACCCTCATAGCTTATAAACTAAAAACTAATAATTCATAATGACCCTCTATCCCAAACTCATACTCGATGCACTGGCAACAGTGCGCTATCCCGGCACAGGAAAGAATATCGTTGAGGCCGGCATGGTGGAGGACAACATCCGCATCGACGGCATGAAAGTGTCCTTCTCCCTCATTTTCCAAAAACAGACTGACCCCTTTATCCGTTCCGTAGTGAAAGCCGCCGAAACAGCCATACTCACGTATGTAAGTAAAGAGGTTGAAATCGTAGGCAACATCTCCATCAAGACCATCCAGCAGGCTCGCCCCGAGGCTGGCAATATGCTGCCCGGTGTGCAGAACATTATCGCTATCTCCTCCGGCAAGGGTGGAGTGGGAAAGAGCACCGTAGCTGCCAATCTGGCCGTTGCACTGGCTAAGCAAGGCTATCGTGTAGGTCTCCTCGATGCAGATATCTTCGGACCGTCTGTCCCCAAGATGTTTCAGGTAGAGGATGCACGTCCCTATGCCGAAACCATTGACGGGCGCGATCTCATCATTCCCATTGAGAAGTACGGCTTGAAGTTGCTCTCCATCGGATTCTTTGTTGACCCTGACCAGGCTACTCTCTGGCGTGGAGGTATGGCCAGCAATGCACTGAAGCAACTTATCGCTGATGCCGCGTGGGGCGAACTGGACTACTTCCTTATCGACCTTCCTCCAGGAACCAGCGACATTCATCTGACCATCGTGCAGAACCTTGCCCTGACGGGAGCTGTCGTTGTCAGCACTCCGCAACAGGTAGCTTTGGCCGATGCACGCAAGGGCATCAACATGTTCACTCTCGACAAGGTGAACGTCCCCATCCTCGGACTCGTGGAGAACATGGCCTGGTTCACCCCGGCCGAACTGCCACAGAACCGCTATTACCTCTTCGGACGCGAAGGAGCCAAGCGACTGGCCGAAGAAATGAACGTCCCCCTCTTGGGACAGATACCTATCGTGCAGAGCATCTGCGAAGGTGGAGACAGCGGAATGCCCGTTGCCCTTGACGAGAATACCGTCACCGGACAAGCTTTTGCCGAACTGGCCACTGCCGTAGTACGTCAAACTGAGCTGCGCAATGCCAATCAGCCACCTACGCATATTGTGGAAGTAAGTAAATAGAGTGAGTTGGTGAGTTAGTAAATAAGTGAGTTAGCGAGTTAGTAAGTTGGTGAATTAGCGAGTTGGATAGTGCGTTAAACTAACTCACTAACTCACC
>JAFXDL010000221.1 GCA_017516265.1 Bacteroidaceae bacterium | reverse complement strand
AGTCATACATGAAGAAACCGGCCGAACTACGTTCATTGGGGTCAACAATATCTTCGGGAGAAGAGTCGTGTGAAGCATATACAAAAAGTTTATCCCCAACAGCCAAGGGAGCAGGGTCAGCTGTGAACTTGGTCTGTGTAAAGGGCATGTTGGCCTGTTCCACACCACGCATTTCCCACCAGTCGAAGTTCATCAAGTGAGGCCCTTTACGACCAGTGAAGCAGAGGTAGAGGTCGTGCACTCCTATGACTTTTGACTTGATGTCGACCACCAGTGTCTGCCACTTTTCCCAACCTCCTGTACCCGGCACATCCAGACGGACAAGGAGTTGGCCTTTCAGGCTGTCCACACGCACTTCAATGGCACCACCACGCAGGCCACTAGCCACACGGGCCGTAAAGGTACGGGGCAACATGCGTCCGAAGTCAACAGCCTGCAACTTGATGTAGTCACCATTGTGGGCATCAGTAACATACACTCCTATTTCATCATTCTGCTCTGTGCGCAATCCGCGAGAGAAGGCCATGGTTTCAGCCTCCACCTTGCGATAAGGATTGAAAGTTCCCACAGGTTTCACACCTTCGTCAGTAGGATGAATGGTCGGGAAAGAGCCATCGGGGTTATAAGTGAATTCTTCGACAGCCACGCTACGGCCGAAACCGCCTCCACCAGGCAATTTGCCCGTGTGGTAGAAGAAGTAGCTGTGTCCCTTATAGTCTGCCACACCTGCATGGTTGGTAAAGGAACCGGTATTTCCCAACGGCATAATCTCACCGGCATACTTCCACGGTCCGGTAGGCGATGTGGCTGTACTGTAGGAGATATGTTCGGGCACACCACCTGCTGCATATATCAGCTGGTATGTACCATTGCGCTTGGTCAGCCAAGGACCTTCCACGTAGCAGTCCTTGTACTTCTTGCCCTCTTCGCGGTTCTTCATCAGGGGAGCACCGAATGCCTCTTCGGTCATATCGGCCAGGATGACATCGCCTTCGTAAGAAATCATATCCTCGTTCAGCTTGAGGTAATAGAGTTGGGGATTTCCCCAGCACACCCATGCTTGTCCATTGTCGTCAATGAAGACACTGGGGTCAATATGGTCCCACGAACCATTGTCGAACAAGGGTTTCCCGATAGCATCGCGGAAAGGACCTGTTGGTGAATCACCCACTGCCACACCGATGGCCATACCACCTGAGAGTTTGGAATGCGCACAGATGTACCAATAGAATTTACCGTTGCGTTCAATGGTCTGACCAGCCCAAGCACGGTCATCGGCCCACGAGAAAGATTCAAGGGCAAGGGGAGAACCGTGGTCCACCCAATTGACCATATCATCCGAAGAATAGACACGCCACTCCTGCATCCAAAAGAAATCGGCACCGTTCTCATCATGACCCGTATAGACATACATGCGGTCATTGTGAACCAACGGTGCAGGGTCGGTCGTATAACACGTCTGCACAATTGGATTTTGTGCAAATCCCTGCATGGCCGAGGCCAACATCAGAGAAAAAGCAATAGATAGTTTTTTGTTCATGGTGTATATTTTATTGATATTACTATTTTCTTACAACTTTATAACTTCTGGAACTCCCGTTCTTCATTGTTTCCTTACATATATATATACCGGGTGAGGTAGGATTCACACAAAGACCTGTCATACTGTAATACTCAACAGACACTATAGGATTTTCTGTTTCTGTATTCCCGATAGCAGACACATTTCCCTTGCGGGAAAGGGCAGCCTGCCCCACCACCAGGTCAGCCCAAGGGGCATCGGCGGTATAGAAGGTAACGACATAACGTCCCTTCTCCGTGATATCAAAAATGAGTTTCCGCAACCAGGTTCCCGAAAAACTGTTGGAGGCCGAATTGCCGACATTGGATGTCGGAGTAAAAGTCTCGGAAAAGACACTCTTTCCATCCACAGTCTCAACGGCTACCGTCACGGGCGAAAATGTCTCGATATTCCAGTTCGCCACTCGGGTAAGAATCTGATAGTTTCCGGGATGAAGCATCAGGGTGGTAGATGTACCCTTGTCTGCATAGCGGGCATATCCGGCTTTTGCGCCACCCGTCACATTGCGGGTGTAAAGTCCCCAGTCAAAGTCTCTTTTCTCGCCCGTAAATTGGAAGACACGGCTGCCTGAACCAAAACCTGAGGAGAATCCCGTGCGTTTCTCATTACCGTCATACGTGCTCCATCCTTCGGGAACACTGCCTGCGGATGTAAAGACCTTGGTCAGCAGATAACTGCCTGTAGGCTCCTCCACATAGATGGTCCGCTGGTTGCTGCCCGTTCGTCCCTCATCATCAGTGACCACGGCACGGACGACATGCGTACCCTTCGACAAATTGTCCAACACATAGGTATAAGGCTCCTCTGTCATCTCTGTCAGAA
Source organism: Bacteroidaceae bacterium (assembly GCA_017516265.1). Lineage (GTDB taxonomy): Bacteria > Bacteroidota > Bacteroidia > Bacteroidales > Bacteroidaceae > Phocaeicola_A. The sequence continues at coordinate 11,116 of JAFXDL010000221.1, read as the reverse complement.
GTTCATCATCCAGATAGAAAGCCACTTTTGTGACTTCTCCATCAGGGTCACTGGCCGTAGCCTTCAGTGTGATGGAAGGCACTTCGGAAGCACCGCCAAAGGTGACATATCTCAGTCCGTCATCAGGCGAAGTGAACTTCACCGAAGGATCTTTCAGTTCCAACGAATAGCGTTTGCAGAAGTTCCAGATCTCTTCACCGGTAAATACGATGTCATTGGAAATCCAATGTCCCTTGTTGGCCAACTCCAGCAGTACCACCTCTACCCCATTCTCACCGGGTCCCCAAGTATGTTTGGTGATGTGTCCGGCCCGATAGGGTTTGACTACCGTTGCTTTGGTAGGACACCCATTACGCTTTACCCATCCGGCCATCGTGCCCGACACGCCTCCGAAGTTCACCACATCATCGGTGGTACCGTGGGTATGAATGATGGGTACAGGACGTGAACTGGTATAATTGCCACCACCCATAGGATAACCACTGATGGGGGCAAAGGCCGCAAATGTATCGGCCATGCGGTTCATGGCATGGTAGGTGAACATTCCTCCCATGGAGAAACCGGAGATATAGACACGGTTGCGGTCAATGTCATACTTGGCCACCATCTCATCAATGAGTGCCTGCATGAAGCGGAGGTCACGGTCGCCTCCAATGTCCCATCCACGGTCTATACCGTTGGGAAAGACTGTGACAAACTTGGCTGTATCAGCAATAGCCTCAATCTTCAGCATATCTTTCTGATAGCCTGCATCCTGATTCATTCCGTGGCACGAAATGAGCAACGGACGTTGTGCGCCCAAGTTCTTGGGAGCATACACAATGTAATTGCGGTTGAGGTTGTCAACCGTGATATTCTCGGCACACAAGGGGGTGTACATCAGTGCCAAAGCAAACAATGGTGCGAAAAGTTTTTTCATAAGCGGTTTTATCATTTTTCTCCTCTTTCATACTTGAATTCATCCACATCCACGTATCCACCGCTCTGCTTGGTGGCATAGTTGAAGATGGCATAGCGGGTTCCCATGAACAACAGACGGTAGTCGAAACGCATCTTGTAGGGACGGCCGATGGGGGTCCATTCGCCTTTACCACCTATTCTGTAATAGAAGGTAGCCATATCCTGTCCACGGTTGAAGTCGGCATCAATACGGAGCTGGACGCTCTTTGCCTTCTTCAGTTTCACCTGTTCGATGATTTCCTCATCCACGTTGGTGATGGCCTTCTCACGATTGGTCAGGTGCACCTCGGTATTGGACTGTGTCAACGTATATTTCTTCCCGTCACGGGCAATGGTGAGCACACCAGAGTGTCCGTTGAAAGCAGCAAATCCACAACGGTCGCCATCCTTCATCTGACGGAGGTCGAGGGTGACGTATGCCGAACAAGTGGGACCTTCCATGCGCTGACTGATGGTGTTGCGTGCTGCATAGAGGTTAGACACCACCTTATTGGTCTTCAGGCGGAGGAATCCCTTACGCTCGGTCAGCGACCAGGCTTCATCCACAGGATTGTGATTCCACTGCCACAAGAGATTCAACTTCTCATCATCAAAATCATCATTGGTCACCAGATGGGTACTCTTCACTTCATCACCCCCCTGTGGCATTGCATCAGGAACAAGGCCATTCTCGTCGCCCAAGATAGGCCATCCGTCAATCCAGCGGCATGGCATGTGGGTGAGCACGCGCCCTACTCCACCACGGTCCTGGAAGATGACACCGTACCAATTGCCGTCATTACCATCCACAATGGTTCCTTGGCCCACGTGGCCGAACTTGGCAAAGTCGCTTTGCAGAATCACCTTCTTCTCATACGGACCACGAATGTCATCGGCACGGTAGCATACCTGACGACGATGACGGCCGGGTGCCCATACGTGCGAAATCATCAGCAAGTAATATTTGCCATCATGCTTAATCATGCGCGAACCTTCCAAAAGGCCGGTTTCGTCAGCCTCGCGTTCAAAGATTTTACGGTCAGACCCGGGAATCACACTTTTCAGGTCTTTCGACAATTCCGTCATTTCGCCCGTACCGTAAATGACATACACACGGTCATCGTCATCGAAGAAGAGCGATGCATCGTGAAAGTGACGCAGGCGTGAATGCACCGTCCATGGGCCGGCAGCATCCTTGGCGGTCATGATGTAGGTGTCGCCTCCTCGACTGTCATTGGGAGCAAACAAGGCATAGAAGGTTCCCTTGTGGTACTTCAGCGAAGTAGCCCACTGGCCACGGCCGTATGCTGTGCCTTCTTCCATGTCATACTTGGGGGAGTCAGTCAGTTTGTCAAACAGGTAACCGATGACTTCCCAATTGGAGAAATCCTTTGAACGCATGATGGGAGCACCAGGCATCAGATGCATGGTGGTGGTGACCATGTAGTAATACTCTCCCACACGGATTACGTCGGGGTCGGGCGTGTCTGCCCAAATCATGGGATTACGGACGATAGCCGATGCACTGCCGGCAAAAAGCATCAATGCAGATGCCACAATCAGGAAAAGTCGTTTCATATCTATAGCTATTATTGATTTCTACGACAAAAATAGTAAAGATAAGCCAGTATAAGCCCCTCCCTCGTTTCGTATATATTTCTATTTGTTGCACTGAAAACAAAAAAGGTGGGCAAACACACCTTTTACAGCATGTTTGCCCACACTACTAACCAAACGAATGTATGAAAAGAATTACTTATTTCTTGAAGATCTTTTCTACCTTGATAGAACCATCGTTCATGAACTTGCGCATGATGACGATACCCTTCTGGGCCTTCATGATGCGACGTCCGTTCAAGTCGTAGAGTTCAACACCCAATACCTTGGCAGGAGCAGCCACTGTTTCGTCGATACCCTTAACAAGTTCGTCGTACATAGCGGCATAGTCACTGCTAGTCTTGGTAGGATCGGCACCGGCAATCTGCAACTTAACCTGGTTGAAGAATGTGTGAGAAGCAGGACCACCCTTAGCACCGATAGTCAACATACCGTCAGTTACAGTCACACCACTGATAACAATGTTGTCAACGGGGAATGACTGACCGATAACGGGAGAAGCGATAGAGTCAGCATACTCACCTTCGGGAGTAGTGGCAGTCTTCACATAGAAGTAAGAACCTTCAATTGAAGCCTCGTCATTACGTTCACCGAAGCTACCTACGATGTTGTAAACACCATCGGGGAGGTCAACGATAGTCTGTTCTACCACGTAGCTTGCACCCCAAGTTTGGAACATACAGTCAGAAATCTGATAACCGGGATCTGCCCAACCGTAGCTGAGGCCAGGAGCAGGCTGTCCTTCGGGAGTAGCCCATCCGGGAACGTTCTCTGAAGTGAAGTTCAGGTTGTTCTCCAAACGATAGATGTTCGGGTTCTTCACGAATACGGTCATGTCGTAAGAAGGATAAACATCTTCCAAAGTGATGGTATCCATTTCAGGAGTGAACAATGTATTGTCAGCATCCTTCAACTTACCGTAGAGTTCCATCTTCATGCGAGTCTTGATTTCCTCTGCCAATTCATCGTCATCGTCCAATGCGTTGTTAGCAGCAACAATCAGCTTGTCGTCAGCAGCTACGCCCAAAGCCTTCAGACCTTCAGCACCGAGGCGGAGACGCTCAACCAATACCATGATACCAGTGTTAGAGCATGTAGAAGCACCTTCAGTGAAGAGCTTGCTTGAAGTGTTCACGGGAACCTGCAATTCATCGATAGCAGCCTGCAACTCTGCATCGTCAACGATAGTCTTCACGATGAGTGTTACCACTTCCTTCTCAACAGTTTCACCGTTTTCATCAGTTTCAGTAGTAGTAGTAATCTGCTTGGTCACATACTTGGCAGCCAAAGCCTGCAACTCTACATAGAGGTCAGTACCGGCAAACTTCTTGCTGGCATTGTCGTCAACAATCTGCTGTGCCTTTTCGGGCAATGCATAGTAAGTGTCGCAGAGGTTGCGGTGGTCTGACATCACCTTAGCAGCTGCATCAAGGGCAGCGATAGCGTTGGTGTAAGCAGAAGGATTGGTGTAACCGCTGTATTCAGCCTCGTACTTGGCAACAGTAGCAGCCAAAGCCTCGAGAGCAGCACCGGCATAACGCTCGTTAGACTGACCTACAGTGAGGATACCCTTAGCAGCGTCAAGAGCCTTGAGCAAAGCCTGAGTCTCTTCAACACCGGCAGCGTTGGGCAAGTAAGTTACTTTAGGATTAGCGAATACGATTTCGGTCATACCCTCAACCAATTCACCGTTTGCATTAGAAGGAGTCCAACGCAACTTGTAGTCACCGGTAGTTTCGGGATAGAATGTGTATTCTACAAAGTTTGAACCAGAAACAACCACACCAGTAGCACCGTTTACAGTACCCTTGTTCTCATCAGCGCGAGTATATACGATGTCACCGTTCGGATCATAGATTTCGAAGCGGGTGTAAGTAGTACCCTTCCATGACAACAGGTTGTAGCTGATCTTATACTTCTTGCCAGCCTCCAGAGTCAATGCATAACCTTCCAAGCTACCGTATTCTACGATACACTGGTCGGGAGTTGAGTTGTTTGTACGAGTGTAGAAACCTCTTGTGAAATCACCACCAGCAGCAAATTCCTTCATGTTGGCACCTGAACCGTGAGAAGTACCCGGCTCGCGAACAGCACCGTCATAAACCATGTACCAACCTTCGGGGATACCACCCTGGCCAGTAGCAGCAAAGTAGTCGGGCAATACCTGACGGAGGGTGTCAGAAGGATCGAGGTTAACCTTACCGATGTTTACAATGTAAGTAGTGTCGCCATAGATGGCATCGTCAAGACGCTGTTCGGGATAAATCTTATCGATGCTGAGGGCATATTCACCAGTAGGCAGATCGGTAGCACTTGCACGCTTCAATACAACAGACTCAGCGAAACCTTCAGCAGGCTCTACAGTCAACGCTTCATTACCCAACTTGGCAACGAGGGCAGCGCAATCTACATTCTTGTCGAATGTCACCTTGAAATCAGTGATGTTGTTGGGCAAGTTGAACGAACCGTTCTCGGGGTCAGCAGCCACAACGATAGGAGTAACGTAGATGTAAGCGTATGCATCTTCAGGTTCAGCAACGGCATAGTTATAAGTTGCAGCACCGGCATAGTCCTTCACGTCGCCACCAGGGCCACCGTCGTAAGTCAGGTGATAAGCAGCATCTGTGGGGTTAGAGAATGCAACCTCTACAGTAGCAGTTTCATCAATCATTTCATTCATGAAGATATAGAAACGTCCGTCAGTAGTACCTTCGATAGACATGATTTCAGCCTCTGTACCATTAACCTTCACACTGGCACAGCTAGCGGGGAACATCAGACGAGGCTTGCCACAAGCAGCCACCAGAGCGGGCAGGTTGGTATCGAAACCAAAGTCGAGCTTAATAACGTCAAATGCGAACTCAGAAGTCACACCATACTTATATTCCTCAACGCGGATGTTATCGAAGTAGAATTCCACTTCATTAGCCTTATCAATAGAGAGGTTGAATGCGATAGACTGGAAGAACAAAGTACCATCGCCATTGGCAGCCTGAGCAGCGGTGATTTCGCCTTCCCACTTGAAGCTCTTCCACTCCTCAGAGAAGTCAACATTACCCATCATTTCATAATGGATGTAGTTACCAGGAGCAGCATGAGCCTGAGTAGAAACACCAGCTACGGGCAAAGAAGAACGGTAGTCGAATGTTACGCGTACCTTAGTACCAGCAGCCATAGGCTCGGGCAACTGAATCCAGAACTGAGAATCCCAGTCGTTAGTAGCACCAGCAGCAGACTTCACCATGATACCACGAGTTCCATCAACACCCACACCGTCAGTAATCACTGCAGGAAGGATGTCCTGAGAGGGAGCTTCCTTAGTCACATAGAAAGCCACATCTTCGCCTTCCAAGTTTGCATTGGTGGTAAGTTCTGTCCAACCAACCTGCTGAACCTTACCAGAAGCTTCCAGTTCAATGCTTTCAATAGTTACATTACCCCAGTTTGCACCCTTGATGGCATGAAGGTGACAAAAACCAAAATCCTTGGTAATGGCCTTCAAGTCATAAGTATAGACGTTACCTTCTACACTCTGATACTTACCGGTGCACCATGCCTTGTTAGGAATGTCAATCAGTTTAGATGTTTCAAGATCATCAGTAGCCTGACCATCTTGCTCCAAACGATTGAAGAGAACACGGGGAGTTCCCTCAGTTACCGTTACATACATCTTTGAATAGAGAGTCAAATCGGCAAAGTCGATAACTCGTGAATCACCAGCAGGCATACCAGTAGATACACCTAAATCGAGGACGCAATTGGCAGATGGACCTACTTTAGCCGCATCACCAGTGTAACCGTCCCATTCAAAGAACATGTCCAATGACAGAGGAACACGTTCCTGAGCATTTACGCTCACTGCGCCGAGCATTACTAATGCAAGCGCTAAAAACATACGGAAAGATTTTCTCATGTTTTTAATGATTTTAGTTAATACTATTGTTAATTATAAATTGTTTCCATTCGTTTTCATCCGAATTTCTGACCGCAAAGATAGGGGCTACCTTATTAAGAGTGTTTACCGTTTGTTTCGGAAGGTTTCATTTTTGTTTCATTTCTCAAAAACATGTAAAAAACAACGGATTTTAAAGGAAAATAAGACAAAACAAGGGCTTTTCCTCGTCTCCCCACATTCATAAACTCTGAAGGACAGTGTGTCATTATTAACTTTTTAGACGCGGATAAATTGGCGTGAGTTCGATATTGAGATATAACGAATAGAAGTAACTAACACTCTCCCTCTAAATTAGAGGGAGTCCCCGCAGGGGGAGGGAGTCTGTCGTAAAAAGCCTGCATTTTCACACACTCCTCCGGCCTAAAGGCCACCTCCCCTAACTTAGGGGAGGAGTTGTAGTTACTCCGCTCCTTATATCGAACTCACGCTAATTTATCCGCGTCTAAAACATAACGCATCAACGGAACAGTCAATCCCCTACTCCTGTGACTCGCGCTCCACATATTCCGACGGAGCCACACCGAAGTGCTTGCGGAAGATGGTGGAGAAATGGGCGAGGTTGGAGAAGCCTACCGTGTAAGCCACCTGCGTGACATTGATTTTCTGCTCGCGCAACAGGCGGGCAGCCTGTTCCAGACGGATATTGCGGATGAACTCACTGGTGGAGATACCTGTCATCTCCTTCATCTTGCGGTGAAGCTGGGCACGGCTGATACCTACCTCCTGAGTCAGTGCATCCACATTGAAGTCGCTGTCGGCCAAGTTCTTGTTGATGGCCTTCATCACGCGCTCCATCAACAGTTCATCGTTGCCCTTCACCTCTTTCACTTCCACCTTACCGGCCTGTTCCTGAGCACCCGAATACTTGCCCTTCAGGCGCTGACGGCCGGCAATGAGATTCTCGATGTGCATGTGCAGCTCTTCCATATCGAACGGTTTGGGCAGGAAGGCATCGGCACCACGCTCCAAGCCCTCCAGACGATTGCCGATGTCGGCCTTCGAAGTAAGCATAATTACGGGGATATGGGCTATGTTAACATTGGTCTTTATCATACGCAACATGGTGAAACCGTCCATTTCAGGCATCATCACGTCACTGATGACGGCATCATAGTTGCCGGTAAGCAGTTCCTTCAGGCCCTCCTTACCATTGGAGGCAACACCAAACTTGTAGTACTGCCCCAGCTCTGTAGAGATGTAGTGAGCAATCTCCAAGTCATCATCCACCACCAGCACGGCGTGCGAAGTGCGGCGGCCGGTCTTGACCGGTGCATAGGTGTCACTGGTCTCCTGCACCACATCAGCATCGGACAGATGGGCCTTGCCCAAAGGAAGTGTCAGCGTGAACACCGAACCACGCTGTCCGTCGGTACGGTTCTGCGCTTCGATGGTTCCATGATGCATGTCGATAATCATCTTGCAGAGGTTCAGACCGATACCCGTTCCGTCAATGTGCATACGGCGTGAGTTTCCGCCTTGGTAGAAACGGTCGAAAAGATGCTTGACATTCTCCTTGTCCAGTCCCACACCTGTATCCCACACTTCGATGGTGGCATTGTGTTCGTCGTGCGACAGGCTCACTTCGATGGTTCCGCCATCGTAGGAATATTTGAAGGCATTGGACAACAGGTTGGAGAGCACCTTGTCAAACTGGCTGCGGTCGAACCACACATTCAGCTTGTCAATCTGTTCGTGCCGGAAGAGGAACTTGATGTTCCGCTCCTGAGCGCTATACTCATACATCTTGTAGATTCCATGGACGAACTTGACCATCTCGGTCTCCTGGCAACGGAGTTTCATCTGCTGCTTGTCAATCTTGCGCACATCCAGAATCTGGTTGACCAACGTGAGGACACGGTTGGCATTGCGCTCGATGGTGTCAATGTCACGCAAGGCATCGAACTGACTGCCGTCAAGACGACGTTTCAGGTTAGCCAACGGACTGAGGATGAGGGTAAGCGGCGAACGGATGTCATGGGTCGCATTGATGAGGAACTTCATCTTCTCTTCGTTCAACTGGTCGGCCATACGGCGACGATAGGTAACAAAGACATAGCCACACAAGGCAATGACAACAGTCGCATAAATCAGATATGCCCACCAAGTAAGATACCACGGAGCACGGACGATAACCTTGATACTCTTCACCGGTGAATAGACATCCCCTTGCAGGGCACGTGCCTGAATGGTGTAGCTTCCTGGCTGCAAGAAGTTCAGGGTGAAGGAATTCTTTCCCTCGGCATTCTTCACCCAGTCGCTCCCGTTCACGCTGTATTCAAAGGCCACATTGAACGGATTGTTGAAGTCCAATTGGGAGAAACTCATCGTGATGGTATGGTCGTGATGCGACAAGGTGAAAACCTCAGACTCCGAAACAGGTTTGTCCGTCACCCGCACATCATTGAGCACCGTGGTTGCATTCACCGGCACACCACCCACCATGAACGAGGTCAGTACCAGTTCGTCCGACTCCTCCACATTCTCCTGCACCTCCTTGGGCGAGAAGGTAATCAGACCATCGTTGTGGCCAAAGTAAACCATATCCACATCGGAGTGCATACCCACACCATGCAGATACTCCTTCTTCTCCAGACCGTTACCACTGATGTGGCCGATGAAGCGTTGGCGTGTAGAGGAGTACTGCCAGATTCCGTTGGAGGTGGAGCACCACACATCGCCATCGTTGGATTGCACGATGTAGTTGACAATCTTGTTGTTCAACTGCTCACTGCCCGGGAAAGGCAGTGTCTCTCCCAATTTACGGTCATAAAGGTACAGACCCTGGTCTGTACCGATGGCAATATTGCCATCGCGCAATTCGCAGATGGAGAAGCACATGACACCGTTCAACTGTTGCAACCACCCCTGGGTGAGGAAGCTCTCTGTCTTGGGGTCAAAGCAGGCGACTCCGTGGGAAGTTCCCATCCACACCATGCCGTTGTAGTCCGAAGTCATACTGAGAATCCAGTCGTTGCAGAGTTGTCCCAACTCCTCGTTATGGTCCATCATCGAATACTGCTTCTGCTCACCGGTCTTGGTGTCATAGACGCAGAAACCACGGGCAAAGGTCGAAATATAGAGTTTTCCGTCATTGTCACTGGTCATTTCATTGATTTTCTCACAGTCAGCCACCTTCACCTTCAGCTGTGCCTGTCCTGTCTGGGGGTTGTAGGCATACACCTCGCGATGGGTTCCCAACCAGTAGCGCTGCTGCTTGTCGCGATAAAGGAACTCCACAGCAGGCGGAGTTGCCGGATGAGCCGTCACCACGCCCTTATCATCGAAGCCATAGACTCCCACGCCCTGCACCGTACACCAGGTCATCCCCTTTTCACCTTCGCACATGGAGGTGATGAAGGAGCCCAGCTGTATCTGCTGCCGCGCAAAGTTCCAAGACTTGAAGAGCGACGACTGCTTGGTTATCATCAGAAGGCCCTTGCGCTGGAGACCGAGCCAAAGATTACCATCGTTGTCGGCCATTATGGCTGTCACCTTGGCCGTATTGAGGTTCACCCCTAGGGCATCCACACCTACACGCTCCAACCGACGGCTTCCCATAGGGATACAATAGAGGCCGTTCGTGCGCGTACCTATATATATGTTACCTTCGGCATCAGAACATGCGACATTGAACGAAGCCCCTTTGCCACCCAATACGGACATATCTATATCTGCAAGGGTCATTTGTCCGTTCCTGTACGACATAATACCGTCATAACCGACTACAAACAACTCATCGGCACGCTCAATGAAGGCTATGGGCACTCCCACCATTGATTCGAATTTGGAAAATCCCTTGTCCGCTTTCAGTATCACAGCATTGGCATTCAGAGCCACACGCCAGAAACGGCCTTTGGAGTCTTCATACACACGGTCATAATAGGGTTCGTCCACCTCGGGTGTATAGTCTGTAGTGGGTTTGAGCACACCGTCCGTACCTACCAGATAGGCTCCGAAGCCTGATGTACAGACAAAGATATTGCCATCAGTCTGGTGGTGGATACATGCCACACGTGGCCGGCGGGTTCCAGGGAAAGGATAATGCACAAAGGAGTCACTGTCGGGGTCGTAGCGGTCAAGACCACGGTTGGTTCCCACCCACAGGTTTCCATCGCGGTCACACAGGAGGTCCACCACGGCATTGTTGCACAGCGATGTCTCATCATCAACCTCGTGCAGATAGGAGGTGAACTGATAACCGTCAAACTTGTTCAATCCATAGTCTGTGGAAATCCACACATTGCCATACTTGTCCTGGCAAAGGTCGGTAATGATACTGTTAGAAAAACGGTCGGCCGAAATGAACTGCCCTGTTTGTGCCCACGCATTCACACAGGCAACGAAACAAATCCAAAAGAGCAACGTCAGTTTTCGCATAATAATAGGTCTGTTTTTAAACGTTTCATGATATTCGGCTACAAAGATACGGAACATTTGACACAAAACAACACTTTTATCGTCTTTTTCACTTTTCTATTTGTCTCATTACAGCCCAGCAGACCATCTTTCCCGATGCAATGAGACACACAAACCTGAAAACTCTACTGAAATCTGCACCGAACAGCCAAAAGCTATGCCCTGTTGCTTTACATGATGAGGGTGTGT
>JAFXDL010000220.1 GCA_017516265.1 Bacteroidaceae bacterium | reverse complement strand
GTGAATGGCGGTATCGAGAAGAAAGGTATGGCCAAGGGTAGTGTGTTCGAAGGAACTTTCTACACCAGCGGTACCCCTTCGGCAGACAACACCTACGCTTTGGTTGTCACTTTTGAAGAAGGTACTCCGTATGAGCCGCTGACCATGACATTGGCCAACCCCGCACAGGGTGGCGAGTGGTCTGGTGCAGCCCAGTACAAGACTTACGGAACCAAGGGTGTGCCCCACTTTGAGTTTTCATCAGTCATCAGTGCTGATGTCGTGGCAACTGTGACTATTGGCGGGAATGTCTATTCACCCGTCAAGTGCACAGTGGATAGTTACAATCCCAAAATGGATGTCACAGGTATGCCGGAAATAATGACCGAAGCTATTGCGGCAGGTTTGTTAAAAGCGGGTGATTCGTTCACATTGACTTTGACAGATATGGTGGATAAGGAGTTTACAGTCAATACACTGAAGGATACAACCTTCACCTACACATTGGCCTCTACCGCCTGTACAGGAGTTACTCCTGCTGCTAGCACCAGTCGTACTGTGTTGCCCGAAGAGGTTGTTTTCTCATTCGACGGAAATGTGAATATCGACAATGCCAAGTTCTACTTTGTAAATAAGAATACCGGTGCGAACACAGAATTGACAGAGGCGGTCGTAGAGGGTACCAGTGTGAAGATTACAGTCCCTGCTCTTGAAGGTCTGCTTCCAAAGTTATATGACATCGTGGCCGAAGGTGTGACAGATGAAAGTGGTAAGGTCATCACTTATGGTACAACCGAAGGTCAGCTGACCGTTTCTTACGGTACGGGTAACGGCTATTTCAAGCCCGTTATGGAGCCTGCCAATTATGCCGAGGTGAGCAACCTGAAAACTTATACTGCCACTCTGCCCGGTGCTGTGGTTTATGATGGCAGTCAGGCCTCTTCCAACAAAATCAGTTTTAGTCAGCTTGATGGTAATTCAGGATGGGTAGAGATGGAGAACATCTCCGTTTCATACGAAATCAATGAGAATGTAATCACCTTCACTTTGAGCGAAGAGATTACGACTCCGGGCGACTACCGCTTTGAGGTTCCCGGCAAACTCTTCTGGTCTAAAGATTTGTATGATGCAGGAAACCTTTCTACCAGCACTTGTTACTACATGGCTTCGCAGTACATTACTTGCACAGTTCTTCCTTACGGTCCCACAACGGTTACTCCAGCCAATGGTTCTACGGTGAACAGGTTGAATCAGATTACTTTGTCTTTTGATGAGGCGGTTGATTTCGACGATGCAGCTGTTGTTACGGTATTGAAAGAAACTGTTATTGAGGATGACTGGTGGGGAACAGTACAAAGGGATACTGTAGCTACCGTTGGGCTGGGATATGACTATGCGAATGACAAAAACATCATTGTCAATCTTGGTAGCATTGGCCCCGCAGGAACATACGCAATAGTTGTTCCAGAGGGTTCTATTTGGACGGAAAAAGATAAGAATAAGAAAATAGGAGAGTGGACTTACACTTATATTGTAGATGGAACCCTCTCTGTTGTTGTTGATTCTTTGGCCGCTTTTGTAGAAAAAGCCATTACGTGGAAGGGCGAACTGAATGTCAATGACGAAATGCACGCTCAGGTCATTGCTACGCTTGAACAGATGATACTGGCGGCACAAGCCGTAATTGACAATCCTGAATCAAAGGAAGCCATTGAGCAGATGATTGCTGATGTAAAAGCCATGTTGGACACCTACATGCCGATGATAGAGCAGTACGATGCCAAGGTGTTGGCTACGATAGCCATTGAGGCAGCACAGGAGTTGATGGCTTCTTATACAAATTATACAGATGATGCCGGACTTGCCAATGCTATTGCTACAGTTCAAACAGTGTTGGCTGATTTGAATATGGGATGGTCAACCATTGACGACCTCAATGCCGCAGTGAAGACTCTGACTATAGTTCAAGAGGCGTTTGTTGTGGAAAATACACCGAATGAATGGTGCGACATCTACTTAGACCTAACCAATGGAGCATTTCTGACTACAGAAGAAATGGAGAACAAATCCCAATTCTCATTCGGCGTAATAGCTGATTCATTGGTACGTGTGGGGGTTGAGGAAAAATGTGCAGATATAATATTGAATGGCAAGTATCATTCCAATGAGCATGGTTGGACAGGTTTCTCATGTACAGTTCCTGTCGAAGGTCCTGCGAAGATAGGTATCGGTGCTTGTGCATGGGGTGGCGATGTTACCGTGAAGAATGCAGATGGTGAGGTTGTCGCTACATTCAGTTCCAATAATGGGACATGTTACCATAGCAACAAGGCTGAGAATATTGTTTTTGCCTATTATACTGGCGAATCCACCACATTGACCATTTCTGGAGGTAATTATGTACCGTATATATCTGTGGAGAAATTGACTGAAATCATAACTGAAGCGACGGTTACTTATTCTTTGGGTAACGTAGAGGCCGAAGGTGTTCTTCCTGTATCTGAAACAGTCATTGTTGGTAAAGGGAAGATAACCATTCCTGTGAACTGTACTCTTTATGCGGAAGGAAAGACTTTGACTGGATGGACGGATGGTGTCAACACATACGTAACCGGTCAGGAGATAGAGCCTGCGGCAGACATGCTTTTGACTCCAATCTTTACAGACAACCAAGTCTCTTTGGCCGATCGTGAACAGGAGGTGCCCATTATTTGGGATTTTCGTCGTCAGAATGGTGCTCCCGTTTTGTCATGGCAAGGTGTGACAGGTTTCCTGATTGCACAGGCTGTCGTAAACGGACAGACTATTGATGTGAAGATGGAAGTGGATGCAACCATTGGTAAGTTGGCTAATGGCAATTGGCAGGATTGGTGTCAGGTCAACCAAGGAACAGAGTTCCGTATTCCTGCATGTAAAGGGGCTACCGTTAATTTGGAATCATATTCAGCCACTACTACTACCACAATAGCGGGTGATGTTATCAATCAAGAAACGACTACACCTTATTATATATATAATGGTGATGCAGATGCTATTGATGTGGTCATTGGTGATGGTTCATACTTCCGTTACATCAAGGTGGTATTGCCTGTTGTTGAGAATGATTTGATTGGAAAAGAATTTAAAGATGAAGATGTATCTGTCATTTGGGCCTTCACGGACAGCATTACGGAAACTCCTTCTGTCACTCCACGAGGCGTGTTCTCGGAAATGAATGCTTCTGCAGGTTCAATGATTTTGGGTACAAATTCCGCGAGAGGTGTGAACTATATTACAGTGCAACCTGGAGATGCAACCAATACAATTGTTGCATGGACTGTCACTCCTGTACATGGTTTGACCTTCACTCCTACAAAAGTTTGTGCCAAGATTCAGCGCTTTGGAACAGATGGAGGCCAGATTGACGTGGTTGTCCGTACGAATGAAGGAACGGATACACTTGCTACAGATTTGATTCCTTTACGTAATAATAAAACATTTGAAGATGACAAATTCGCAGGCAATGAAAAATTGTGCGATGAGTTCCATTTGGATGTGCCGGCTTCATTGGCAACAAGAAAAGCCTTTACCCTTATTGCTGTAATTAAGAACTTGGGTTCAACAAAGAATATTGGGTTCAGTGATGTGCGTATCTATGGAACTGTCAATGGAACGGTGTCAGAGCCTATAAATGTGGACGGACTTGTTTCTTTAATTGCAGAAGCAGTCGCATGGAAAGCCGAACTGAATCCCAATGACGAAATGCATGCTCAGGTTCTCTCTACACTAGAACAGATGATACCTGCGGCACAAGCAGTGGCTGATGAACCGGAATCTGTGGAACAAGTGGAGCAGATGATTTTTGATGTTAATTCCATGTTGGGTACATACAAGCCAATGATTGCCAAGTATGATGCTGCCATGGTTGCAACAAACGCAGCTGATGAGGCTCAAGCATTGTATGATTCTTACAAGAATCCGTCGGACAATGCCGGTTTTGCGACTGCAATTCTGAATGTTCGTGAAGGAGTTGAACTGCTCAATGATATCTGGGAACCTGTTTCTATAGAAGAACTGGCTTCTCGGGTAGAAGTGATGAAGGAAGCCCAAGAGGCATTTGTGGCCGAAAATGTCAAAGTCTATACCCCCGCCGATGTCAACGGTGACGGAAATATTTCAGTGGTCGATGTTGTTGCTGTGGTGAACAACATCTTGGGACGCAATGCCGGAGAGTTCATTTTTGAAGCTGCAGATATGGATGGTAATGGAGAAATCTCAGTCGTGGATGTTGTTGCAGTAGTCAATTCTGTATTGGGGCGCAATGTATCTGTATCAGATGCCCGCTCCATTCTCCGCAGCAATCTTCATGTGACAGATGCCGAGGTGAATGCGGGTGAAAGCACTACCCTCTATGTGAAGTTGGACAATGCACAGGCATACACCGCCATGCAGATGGATATGGCTCTGCCCGAAGGATTGACAATCGAAGGTGTAGAGATGGTGGGTGAC
>JAFXDL010000219.1 GCA_017516265.1 Bacteroidaceae bacterium | reverse complement strand
CGCATCCCCAACCTCTTCGAAGTGGACCTCTCAGGCGACCGCCTTGTGGTAGGAAAGAAGTATGTGCCGGGGAAGAAATGAAATAGCCGTATAAACAAGAAAGGGATGCATCGCGCACCCCTTTCTTTGTTATTACTTCTGATATATCACAATCCCCCTGCGGCGGATATGGTCAATCAGTTCGTCGCTCTTGAGGGAGGCGAACAGGGAGATGTCGAATTGGTAGGGGAGAGACGATTCGGCAAGGGCGGCTTGCAGTCGGTTGACGTCGGTACGCGTAAGGTGTTCGCCCGTCAGTGTGATGTCCACGTCGGAAAACGGCTTGTAGTTCCCTTTGGCGCGCGAGCCGTAGAGGATGACCTGCCGGATGTTCCCATTGGCGCGGAACAGCTCGTGCAGTTTTTGCAGTTCAGATTCTTGTAGTCCGTATGGCATGGAATTAGAATAATGTGGGTTCGTTGCCTGCCAACTTCGACATGGTGCCTTCAAAGCGAATGAAGAGCGGATGATACTTGTGAACAATGGCTTCGTACACCTCTTCAGCCACCTCTTCGTCGTAGTTGTGCGACGTCAGGTTACGGTCTTCGATGGAGTCCATCCAGGCGGCATCATTGATGATTCCCATTTGTAAAGCTTGACGGAGGGCATCCCTTGAACCGCGCACATCGGTATATCCTTGGTATTCGGCATAGTCCTTCATCACCTTCCAAGCAAGTTCGTGGGTGTATTCAAAGCGTTGGATAAGCCCTTCCTTCAGCAGTTCGTCCACTTCCTTTACGCCCTTAGCCTGATTGGCTATGATGCTAACGGCCTGATTCAGCTTGACCAACGCCTTGCGGAAGTTGCTGAACCGCTGTATCCATCGTATGTCCTTCTTCTCCATGTCGTATGATATTCTTATTTTTGGCAAAAGTACCGTTTTTGTTTCATAAAACCAACGATGTGCATAAGAAAAATAATCGGCAGACGGATTTCCATCGTGTACAGACGGGGCAGATTACCTCTTGTCGGGGTAACACGTAACTCGTTCGTGGATGTAATCCGCTCATTGCTTCTCCGTCATGTATGCCCAGTAGCGCACGGGCATGTCCTTGCGATGTTTGCGGGGGTTGAGACGCTCTTTGATGCAGACGGCTTTGAAGTAGGTGCGCCATAGGTCTTGAAAGAGTTGTTCGTCCTGGGCCAGCAGTTCTTCGTTCAGTTTGCCTGTGTGGGGGTCAAACATGCGGCCGTCATCGGTGAAGGTGATTTCCGTCACTTCAGTCCCGTTGTAGTAGCATCCGTAGTCATGGCGAATGTCGTAGATGATCCATGGTTGGTCGGCAAATCGGTCTTCGAAGTGAGGGACGATGAGGGGGATGACGTTGTAGTCGGGACGGATGATGGCGAAGTATGTCCCGTCCTTGGCCTTCTGGAAGCGGACGAACTGCATCATGCGTAACCGTTCGTAGCGTACGCGGCGGAAGGTATCTGTCACGTAGCGCACGTCCTCGTCGGTAAAGAAGGTTTCGATACTCTTTTCGGACTTTACCGCCTTGCATATATAATTAAATAGGTGTATGTCCAGTTCGGGCAACTCTGACAGGTAGCTTACCGTCAGCATCGTCAGTGCCTGTTTGGAGAGTTTCTTTTCCAATGCCCGCCATACGCGTCCGGCCTTTTCCTTATCGGTCACCACGGTGAAGACTTCATCGTGAAACAGTGGCAATGGTTCGTCCTCGCCCTGTAGTGCCGAAGGGAAAGTCTTGCGCACAAAGGCATCAAACACGGCGGTCAGCAGGCCGTCGAACGTGCGGTCGTAGAGGAAGATGATGGTAGGCATGAAAATGGAGTGGGGGGAAGAGGGGTCCTGTTCTTTATCCTGTTTATTCCTCAATCACCGTGGCGCGGATGATGCGGACATCGTCTTTCGGGCGGTCATTCTCGTCGGTGGGCATCATCTGTATGCCGGTGACGGTGTTCATACCCTCTATGATGTGGCCGAAGACGGTGTATTGCCCATCCAAGTAGGGCGCACCTCCATGGTCTTCATAGACCTGCCGTACCCTGTCGGTGAATTTTATCTCTCCTTCGGTGGCGGCATACACTCTTTTCTCTATGGGAGCCAACTCTTGTGGCATATAGAGGCGGCCTGTCACGATGAAGAATTGCGACCCGCTGGATGCTCGTTCGGGATTCACCTCGTCCGGCTCGCGTGCCATGGATAGGGCGCCGCGGCGATGAAAGAGTTTGGGAAAACAGATTTCGGCCGGCACCGTATGCTTCGGTTTGCCCGCGCCCAAGAACTCTCCGGGTTTGGCATGGCGCGAGTTGGGGTCTCCCATCTGTATCAAGAAACCGTGGATGGCACGGTGTACCAGCAGACTGTCATAGTACCCTTCGCGCACCAGTTTCAGGAAATTGTCGCGGTGTAGCGGAGTCTCGTTGTAGAGGGCCACGCGGAAATCTCCTGCCGTGGTTTCGAACAGCACTTCTGTCTCTTTCTCTCTCTTTCCCCATGCCTGTAGTTGGACAAGCATCATGAGGACAAGCATTGTGGGTATGATTCTTTTCATAATCTCTTTCTTTAATTGTTCGTTTTTACAGATTCGCAGGCAAATGTAGTGAGAATCTTTTGAACGGAACATCTTTTTTCGGAGAAATATCAAAAAAACGGGTTCAAAGTTGGTTAGGAGTGTAGAAGTTGAATTATACTTATTCAAACTTCAACTCCAATTGTCCGTCGTCCTTCCTTTTCTTGCCTTTGGGAGTAGGCAGGAGCAGGTTGCGCACGGTCGTAGGGTGCAGTTCGTTGATGCCTCGGGCCTCCAGCTCGCCACAGGTGATGAAGTATTGTGCCTTTTTCATCACCACCCCCATCTTCTTCAAGTGGTAGGAAGTGACACGGCCGAATCGGCGCGAGTGGACGATAAGGGTGGCCGACTTCACTCCGATGCCCGGCACACGCAGGATGCGCTCATAGTCGTCGCGGTTGATATCCACAGGGAAAGCCTCGGGGTGGCGTAGTGCCCACGCCAGTTTGGGGTCAATCTCCAGATCGAGGTTGGGGGTGGTTTCATCTACAATCTCTTCCACATTGAAGTGGTAGAAGCGCATCAGCCAGTCGGCCTGATAGAGGCGGTTCTCACGCACCAAGGGAGGTTGTTGGGGTACAGGCAGGCGGTTGTCGTAGGTGTTCACGGGGATGTAGCCCGAGTAATAGACGCGTCGCATGGTGGGGCGTCCGTAGAGGGCCGATGAGAGACGCAGAATGTCGCGGTCGGTGTCGGCCGTAGCCCCTACTATCATCTGTGTGCTCTGTCCGGCAGGTACGAAACGGGGAGCGTGGCGGTGCTTCTTCCGTTCCTCCTGACTCTCGAGCACACCCTGTTGGATGAACTTCATCGGTTGGTACACACTCTGGAAATCCTTCTCGGGGGCAAGGAACTTCAGTGATTGCTCGTTGGGTATCTCGATGTTGATGCTCATGCGGTCGGCATAGAGTCCCGCCTCGTTCACCAGTTCGCGGCTGGCTCCGGGGATACTCTTCAGATGGATGTAGCCATTGAAGCGGTGTACGGTGCGCAGGTCTTTGACCACACGTACAAGGCGCTCCATGGTGTAGTCGGGGTTCCGCACCACGCCCGAACTGAGGAAGAGCCCCTCGATGTAGTTCCGCCGGTAGAACTCCATGGTCAGCTCCACCAGCTCCGTCACCGACAGGGTGGCTCGCCGGATGTCGTTTGTCCGTCGGTTGATGCAATAGGCACAATCGTAGATGCAATGGTTCGTCAGCATGATTTTCAGCAACGAGATGCACCGTCCATCCTCGGCAAAACTATGGCAGATACCGATGCCTCCCACCGTATTGCCTACGCCGCAAGCCTCACCACCGTTCTTACGGTTGGAGCGTACCGTCCCGCTCGACGAGCACGATACATCGTACTTCGCCGATTCGGTCAATATCCTGAGTTTTTCCAACGTCTGTTCGGTCATGGGATGGGGTTATTCTCGTTCTTCTATCTTTGTCTCTGTTCTTTTTAATGTCACCATCACCACATCGCTACGCGCTCCCGTGCGGACATTCTTTCGCGAAGTGCCCAGGCCGTTGCTGGTGATGACGGGGATGCCTCGTGTGTTGTAGTTGAGGCCCGTGAGGAATCGGCGTCCGTACTTCGACCCCGTTTCGGGCACTATCAGGCCGAAAAGGGTCACCTGTCCGCCATGCGTATGTCCGGCCAGTGCAAGGTCGGTGTGGGTGATGTCTGTGTCCTCGGTGTAGTCGGGTGTGTGGGTTATCATGATGACGTAGTCCTCCTCCTTCAGCCGTTCGGTGGGCGAGATGGTGTAGCTCTTCAGGTCGAATCCATTGGCCACGCCCGCCAGTATGAGGTGTTGTCCGTCGTGGGTGAGGGTGTCCAACTCATGCTCCAGCAGGCTGATGCCGTGGGTCTGCATGGCACGGCGGATTTCATCGGTGCACCGCTCGTAGTCGTTGTTCCCCAGCACGGCATACGTGCCGAAAGGAGGGGCCACTTGTCCAAGGGCGGCAAAGAGTGGCTCTACGTATTGGCACCCCTCCTGATAATCGCCTCCCAGCAGGAGCAGGTCGGGGTGTTCGTCCCGTAGTGCTCGGACGGTATTCTGCAAATGATGCTCCTTATATTTGCTCTCTAGGTGGAAATCGCTGGCAAAGGCAATGCGGAAACCATCGAACGCGGCAGGCACCTGTGGGTTGCTGATGGTGTAGCGCCGGATACGTCCTACACCCGGATAACGGGAGAGCGAGGCACACGACGAGAGTATAAAAATGACTGTCAGAAGGGTAAAAAAACTGATTTTCCTCATATTTGCTTCATTTGTCCACCATTTGATGAGGCAAAGATACACAACATCCGCGAAAATGC
The DNA here is from genome assembly GCA_017516265.1 of Bacteroidaceae bacterium. Classification (GTDB taxonomy): domain Bacteria; phylum Bacteroidota; class Bacteroidia; order Bacteroidales; family Bacteroidaceae; genus Phocaeicola_A. The sequence continues at coordinate 1,038 of JAFXDL010000219.1, read as the reverse complement.
CGTACATTTGCAGACGAATCAACCAGATATTAACTGAATATTAACTGATAAAAGAACAAAAAAGAAACAATGAAGAACAGACTTATCGCATTTGCACTGACATTGATGTGCTTGTTGCCGGCTTTGGCCGAAAACTATCCTTATCGTCACGATCTCCTGTGGGTGACCGTGCCCGACCATGCCGATTGGCTCTATAAGACGGGTGAGCGGGCTACCGTCGAAGTACAGCTCTACCGCTATGGCATTCCGCAAGACGGAGTGGTGCTCTCCTACACCCTCGGACAGGACAACCTCGCCCCTGACAAGAGTGGTACCGTCACCCTGAAGAACGGCCGTGCCAAAGTGAACATGGGTACCATGAAGAAGCCTGGTTTCCGCGATTGCAAGTTCACCGTAGAGTTCGGCGGTAAGAAGTACAGCCACCACGTGAAAGTCGGATTCTCGCCCGAAAAACTGCAACCTGTCACCAAGTTGCCCAAGGACTTCACCGACTTCTGGGCTGCCGAGCTGGAAGCCTTAAAGAAGGTTCCCTTGAAATACACCATCAAGCCCGTGCCCGAATATTCTACCGACAAGATTGACTGTTACCTGGTGAAGTTGAATGTGACCCGTGGCGGACAGGCCATCTATGGCTACCTGACCCGTCCGAAGGCAAAAGGCACTTATCCCGTAGTGCTCTGTCCTCCGGGGGCTGGTGTGAAGACCATCAAGGAACCCATGCGCCGCAAGTATTATGCCGAAGAGGGATGCATCCGTTTCGAAACAGAAATCCACGGACTGAACCCCGAACTGAGTGCCGACATCTTCAAGGAAATCAGCAACGCTTTCAATAGTCGTGAGAACGGATACCTCTCCAACGGTCTCGAGACACGCGACAGCTACTACATGAAGCGCGTATATCTCGGATGTGTGCGTGCCATCGACTTCCTCACCTCCCTGCCCGAATGGGATGGTAAGAACATTGCCGTGCAGGGTGGAAGCCAAGGCGGAGCACTCGCCCTCGTCACCGCAGGCTTGGACAAACGTGTCACCGCCTGT
>JAFXDL010000218.1 GCA_017516265.1 Bacteroidaceae bacterium | reverse complement strand
GCTGATAAGAGCGCAACACCGACACCTGGTTCTCCTTGAATGCAGTGCGCAAGCTACGTATCACATTATCATACGAGACGTTGTATAGCAATAGCTTCTCCTGGTCTATCATCAGTTCCAGTTGATTGCGGAAGGCAATACTGTTCGTTGTATGGCCCGAACGGGCAGCTATATCCCGTTCCAACATTCTCAAGCCCTCCACATCCACCGCATCGTTTTTTCTGGTTTCGTGCAACTGTGCCACCAAGTCGGCTTCGGCCGTAACGAAAAGTTTCTCGAAGATATTTTCCGGTGGCGAGAAGGTAACAGTGGCATGTGGATAACGCTCCCCTATCTCCTTTTGCAGCATGGCTTGCAAGGGGGCAATATCGTCTGTGGTGTTGGTCTTGAAGTAGAGTTCGGCTTCGGTAGCAGTCAGTTCGCTGCCACTGTTCAGTATATAGTCTTGCACCCCCACATAAGCACTATGCTCGGCCACTTCATAAGCATCGCTCATCTTCATCAATTCATGCACCCTTCGATTGTTTTCGTTAATGTGGATATGCTCGTTCCACTCTATCCGCGCCACCAATTCCTGTTGTTCTATGGCCGGCATCCGCTCTTTACGGATAAATTGGAAAAAGAATACACATAGTGGAATGGTGAGCAGGGTAAGCAGCAGCGTGATACGTTTATGGGCAAACACCCACGCTATACCACGGTCGTAGAAGAGTGCTGAGTGATGAGTGCTGAGTTTTGAGTGATGAGTGATTAGTGATGAGTGATGAGTTTCCTTTTTATACACCATCAGGTAGAGCACCGGCAACAGCATAATGGCAGTGATGTAGGAAACGGCCAATCCGGCAGTAATGGAAAAGGCCTGATCCATAAAGATGGCACCCGCTATGCCGCTCATGAAAATCAAGGGCAGAAACACGGCCACAGTGGTCATGGACGAACTAAGCATAGGCGTAATCATTTGCCGTACCCCGTCGGCACATGCATCCATCAATCCAGATCCCCGTTCCCGATGTTGAGAGATATTATCCGTCACGATAATGGCATTATCAATCATCATACCCACAGCCAGTATCAATCCCGACAAAGAAACCACATTCAACGACACGTGAAACAGATAGAACAGCAAGAACGTAATTACGATAGACACCACCATGCTGCCGCCAATAATCAGCGAAGCCCTCACATCGCCCAGGAAGAGCATTGTCACCACCAATATAAACAAAAATCCCAATATCAGGTTCTGCTGCAAGTTTTGTATGGTGTAATCCAATAGCTCGGTTTGGTTGCGCATCACCGTGAAGTCTATGTCGGGATAGAGCGCGGCAAAGTAGTCGGTAGTCTCTTTCAGACTTTGCTTCATCCGGTCCATGTTCTCGTCGCTCTGCTTGATGATGGCCAGCGTAACGGCCCTTTTCCCTCCTGCCAGGGTTTGTCCGTTATCCTCCTTGGCCACCATTTGCACCCGTGCCAGGTCCTTCAGTTGCAAAATGCGCTCGCCTGTTTTCAGGTAGATGTTCTCCACATCCTCCAGTGTGCGCAGTAGTGTGGCAATGCGGATGTTGTATTCATAGTATCCGTCGCGCACCAGCATGCTTCCTGCCTCCACATTATTGGCTGCCAGTATCGATTCCAGTTCCTCTATGCTGATACCGTTAATGGCCAGTTTGTTCAAGTCGGGCACTATCTGTATCATGCGGCTGGGCACGCCGGTAATGTCGGCCATCGCCACCTCCGGCAGTTGTTCTATGCGTCGTTTCACCACATTCTCGGCCAGCTCGGCCATCTCTAAGAAACGTTTCTCATCCGCCTCTGCATATACCGGATCATGCTTCAGCGTCATGTTCAGGTAGAGTACGGGTATGTCTGTTGCACTGGCCTTGATTACGCGTGGCCTTTGCGTGTCGCGTGGCAGCGACCCCATTGCCGCATCAATCTTTTCGTTTACCTCGATAAAGGCCAGGTCGGTATCCACGCCAAACTCCAACTGCATGCGTATCACCGCGCCCCCATCGCGTGTTTCGCTCTCAATCTCCTTCAGTCCTGCCACCTGCATCAGTTGTCGGCGTATAGGAGTCACCATCGTATTCTCCAATTCACGGGCCGATGTACCCTCGGCACTCATCTGAACCGTTATCTGCGGAATGGCAATATCGGGTAGCAGCGACACCGGCAAGCCGAAATAAACCACTAACCCCACAATGAAGCAGGCTGTAAAAGCCATAAACACGGCTATCGGACGTTGTAATAGAAACTTTATCATATCATTTATTTAGTAGGGACGCAATACATTGCGTCCGCAGTAGTCAAGTAGGTTTGTAGTTAATCACTAATCCTTAATCACTAATCGTTAATCACTATCAATCACCCTTACCGGAGCCTCATGAGCCAGATTCAGGTTTCCGGACACGATAACCTCCATCCCCTCTTCCAGGTTCTCGCCCATAATCACATACTCGTCCATGTTCTCCAATGTAGGATGCACATAGTTCCACATAGCCTTTCCATCTTTGTGGGTAAACATCACTTGCTTGCCCTGTCGGATAACCACTGCACTCTTGGGCACCACCAATTGGTTCTGCAACCCGCGCTTCACGCCGACGCGCACATTCATCCCTTCGAACAACCCTCTGCCCTGAGCTATCCGAGCCTTTACGCGCACCATGCCATCCGCATCAACCAAAGGATTTACCGCTGTCACCTCACCCTTGTACTGCTTTCCTGCGGCAGCGTATGGCACCACCTCCACTTCATCGCCCACCTTCACCAACATCAGTTCATTCTCCAATACCGTAAAGTCCACCTCCATGTTTCCGCTACCCACGATGCTGCAAAAGGGTTTTCCTGTCTGCGGCATGTTTCCTCGTTTGTCAAACAAGTTGGCCACCACCCCATCAAACGGAGCCACCAATGTGGCCTGTTTCAGTTCCGCCTCGGCTGCGGCATATTGCGCTTTGCTGTTCAGGTAGCCGCTTCTCACCCCTGCCAGTTCCAGCACATCTTCGGGCACAGCCTCAAAGTTGTCGGGGTCGTATCCTTGGCCTATCAGCACATCCTTCATTTCGAGTGTAGCCCCGGCCAGTGCCACACGTGCCTGTTCCAACCTGTTCTGCAATGCAAACAAGTCCAGTTCAGCCAACTTCTGTCCGCGGCGCACGTAGTCACCGTTCTTCACCCACACCCGGGCAATCACCTCCGATGTGCGAAAATAAAGGTCAGCCATCTCGTGGGCAGTCACTTTGCCGTTGCTCACCAATTCATGGTCGAAGGTAGTATATCTCAGCGGCATCACAGTAACCTCATTCGTCAGTTCGGGCAACACCGTGTTCACCCCCTCCTGTTCGGTCTGTTCTGTATTCTGTCGGCTGCAACCGGCCAACATCGATGCCAAGAACAGGCAATAAAAAACTTTACAAGTGTATTTCATAAGCGTTGTAGTTAGATTAGTTGCAAATATATACAATTCAAAAAATTTAACGACTAATTTTAATAGTTAATGCCATTATTTAAAATATTTTTTACATTATCCCTCATTTCCTCAATGGCAGTAGAGTGTACTTTCGGTTCCTTCTCCAACACCATGCGGCAAGCCTCTTCCAATTGCTGCGGATGATAATAGTCAGGCTCGCTGTATAGCAAGGCCAACAGGTAGTAGGGATAGATACGCCCCGGCAACCGATTGATGGAGCGACGATAATAATGCTCGGCCTCCTTATACTGCCCCAAGGCCTGATAGTTCTTGCCGATGATATTCAGAATCATCGGGTCGCAACTATGCTCTTCGGCCTCCATCAAGTAGCGGTTCGACTCTTCGTAACGCTCCTTCTTATGCAGTGCATGACCCAGCTCGAACAAGAATTTTCCATCCTCCCTATAAAACTGGTAAGCATACATATAGTCCTCTATCGCTGCTTCATACGCCCCCCTTTCGTAATAGAAGCGAGCCTCCTCATATCCCTCCTGCCGTTCCCGTTCGGCTATCCGGGCGGCACGGAAGCAGAGCACCCCTGCCACTACAGGCAGCAGGCTCAGCCACACCCCTTTCCAGCCACGAGGAACGATACAAGCCCACAGCAACATCAGATACACCGCCACAAACTCCCAATGCCTGAACGGATAAGACGAAAAAGCGAATATGGCCAATGCCAACAAGCCCCCCACTATGCCATAGCGTTTCAGCCTGTATCCCCTCCAGGCCGCAAACAACGTCAGGCAGATGGCAATCAGCACAGTTGGCACACCATATTCAATAGCCCCTTGCAGATATTCGTTGAAGGCATACTCCGGAGTGCCGGCCACCCGTTCCTCCCAGGCAGCATAATCGCCTTGAGCAAAATAAGCCTCTTGTGCCCTTCCGTATGCAGCGGCAAATGCGCCATCTCCGTGCCCCCTCCAAGGTTTTTCGGCAATGGCACGCCACTCCATGCGCCACATGAAGAGCCTGCCGCGAGCCGAGTCAGGTTTCAGCAGAAACAACCCCACAGCCAATAGCAGCAAAGCGGCCCCAGTAGCCGCCACCCATTTGGCCAGTCGCTTGCGTCGGTGCGTATAACACCATTTCAGCCACACCCCCCATCGCTTGTGGCAACCATACACCCACAAGCAAGCCACAGCCGCAGCAATCCATGCAGAGCGGCTCCAGCCGGCAGGGAGCACACAAAACATCAGTACAAACAATAGTGCAGCCACATATCGGGCTATGCAGTTTGTAGCCTTCAGATAAAGCCACAGAGCCACCGGCATAGCCATCGCTACAAATCCCGAAAAGGGACCCGGATTCAGGAACGAACCCGTCATGGCATAAAGCGCATGGTTAGAATGCCCGTAGCCCAACAGTTGTGCCAAACCCACACCGGCCTCCCAGGCACCCCATACCGCCAATGCCCATGCCATTGCTTGTGCAAGAACAGCTATTATACCCATTTCCCTACTCTTTCCCATTTCCTTATTCCTCCATTCCGTTCTTTAGAATCCCATATCATCCACACACGCCCCACTATGAAATCTTCGGGCAAGATGCCCCAATAGCGCGAGTCGCGCGAGTTGTTGGCCCTGTCGCCGGCCATAAAGTAGTAATTCTGCTTAAACACATACTCCGTTATCAGGCTGTCGCCCAACAGCACACTGTCGTTTCTATAGGCAGGCTCGCGTTTCGTTTCGTAGCGCATGGCATCCCGATAGCACAGAAAGCTCTCCCTGTCCATCGCTATCCTATCCCCCTTTCTCGGCAGATACAGCGGCCCGAAGTCCATCACCGTCCACCCCATCAGGCTATCACCGGGGAAAGCCAATCCGATGGGGTCATCCCCGTTTTGGCTCATTATCCTCACCCAGTCGGCATACTTGTCCTGTTCTCCCCTATGCCCCAATATCTCGTCGCATCCATCCACCCGGTATCGTCCGTTCACAATACGGAACGTATCGCCCGGCAGCGCCACACATCGCTTCAGGTAGTATTTCCGCATGTCCATCTCTATCCTTCGCCATTCATAGGGACACGGATCGTGAAACACCACCACATCGTTCCGCTTCACCCCCCTCAGTGCCGGCATTCGTTTCATCTCCACCTCTTCGCCATCCAAAGCCTTCCCCACGTTGAACAATCGTGCCCCGTAGCTCAGCTTCTCCACCAAGATATTATCACCCGGAAGCAGCGTTGGCTCCATCGAGCCGGTAGGAATATGAAACCAGGCAATGGCCAGCACAATCACCGCAATGAACAACAGCCCTGCCACCACCGTGTAAATGAACACATCCATCACGCGGTCTATTATCTTCTCTACCTTTTTGTTTATCTTCATATGCCTGGTTCTTAGTTTCGTCCACAAAGCTATCAAGTTCCACTTTATCCTACAAATAATCCCTCTTCTATTTCTTTAATCTTGAAGCAATACAATCATAACAATTATTTTTTGCATTTTATAGGTATCGTATTATTTATCTGTATATCAACGGACGCAGCACGCTACGTCCCTACAAGGGCAGGCAAACCCTGCTAACTCACCAATACACTAACTCACCAAAACTCCTGTTTCCCCTCTCTATATTCAAAGATGCGTTCCTCTTTGCCCCGTGTGTGGTCTTTTAGGTAGAGCAGTGTTCCTTCGGGAACTGTGTAGAGCAATGAATCCGAAGTAGGCCATGTACGACCGGCCGATTGCCATCCATTCTTGTCGGCAAAGAACAATTCATATTCATCGCCCGTGCGGATGAAGTTGTCACGGTTACGGGCTGTAAAGACGATTTTATTCACTTGTCTTGGCCGGCCAAAGTCAAGACCTATCCATCCACCCGAAGCATCGGTATGACTGAACGAAGTGTAAGGGTCGCCATCGAACACATTGCGCGGATGGTGCTCATCGTCGATAGGTGTACCACCCGGATTGATTATAACACGACCCTTCAGTGGAATGGTATCTGAAGCATGTTCATAGAATGATGCCTCGGCAATGTCGCAATGGCTTTCGTCCAAGCCATAGAAACGAACATAGCGGTATGACTTATTATTTCGTGTACCAGTCACATTCCATAGACGTTCCGGCATATACTCTATTAAGTGTAATGTATCTTTCGTTATGAAATGTGGGTCGTAGCTGCCTTCGAACACTCCGCCATTCATCAGTCGCACAAACGGTTCAAAGTAGAGGTTAAACTTATGCAGCAGCTTCACTTCTGTCTCCTTGCCTCCTGTCGGATAAAAACGTATCTCACCCGTTTCGCGTTCCAACAGGAAAGGGTCACTCTGTAATTTCAATGCTCCCTCTTCGTAAGTGGCCAGACGAAAGACAACCTGTCCTTCCACATCATCAAACACTACCTCCCTACCATTGAATTTGCTCCATGCCAACGGTTCCCACTCCATGTAGCGAGGTACACAGAGATAGAGCGGTTCCCCACGCTTGGGGCGGTTGTACAGTTGTTCTTTTTCTATCCGTATTTGCCAATTCTTTTCACCACTATATATTGGTGTAACATCTATCATGCAAGGATGTCTGAACGATGGATATACTTCTTCTTTCAGTCGATTCATCTGTCGCATCATCTCCCTATTGACGCTGAACGTTCCCCGATAGACTTTCCCTTTCGGGTCCCACATTGTGGTGGGGTCTTTCAATTCCGATGTCGGGTCAAGGATGGAACAATAGTAGCTGTTCCCTTCTTTGTCGAATACCG
>JAFXDL010000004.1 GCA_017516265.1 Bacteroidaceae bacterium | reverse complement strand
CAAAACCCTGTTTTATCCGAAAAAACAAGGATGACGGAACCATAAGCAACTGCCTTATATTCAAGTACCATCCCGGCACATGGGAGACGCTAAAGGAGAAGTTTGCACAACAATTCAAGGAAATGGATATAAAATACACTCTCAAGAACGTGGAAGCAGAATATGAGAATCTGCTGAGATCGGAAAAGAATCTGCAACTGCTTCTTGGTGTCACGACAGGCACATGTATCCTCATTGCCCTCTTCGGCGTGTGGTCGATGATTATGCTCACCTGCGAACAGCGCCGCAAGGAGATTGCCATCCGCAAAGTGCATGGCGCCACGGTGAAGGATATCCTCGATATGTTCTTCCTCGAATACATGGCGCTACAAGCCGTAGCGGCCGCAGTGGCCTTCCCCATCGGCTATGCCTGCATGAAGCCGTGGCTGGAGCAATACGTGGTGCAGACCGAAATCTCGTGGTGGATTTACGTCAGCATCTTCCTCCTCGTCGCCCTGCTCGTCGCCCTCTGCATCGGCTGGCGCGTATGGAAGACGGCGACGGCCCGCCCGGCGGATGAGATTTGCAAGGGGTGAGGGGAGCCCCTCCCTAACCTTTCCCAAAGGAGAGGGACCTGGAATCGGCAAATCAATAAAATCGTAAATAGTAAATAATCAAATAGTAAACAAAAAATTTCTTCTATGATGAAACAGAAAAAACAATCCGTTGCGATGTGGGCGGGATGCACCCTGCGCACACTTTTACTGGCAGCAGTGCTGCTCGTGGCCGGCAGTCCGGCGCAGGCGTTCAAAAAACAGTTCAAGGATGTGCAATGGATTCACAGCAATGTCGGCAATGCAGAAATCACCCACGTGATGCTGACCGACACGGCCACCATCGTCACTTTCCACAAGCACAACACGAACAATGGCATCCGCTTTGACCAGGCCACTTGCCTCGTGGACAACAAAGGCAAGGAGTACCGCATCATGCGCAGCCAAGGAGTCCCCGGCGAGAAGTTCGACCAATTCTTCCAAAAGACAGCCAACGAGGCGAACGACTTCAAACTGCTGTTCGAACCTCTGCCCAAGAAGACTCCTTTCTTTGATCTGATAGAGGGCAGGAAGTCGGGCGACTTCCAGATTCTGGGCATACACGATGCCAAGAAGCCTATCCGCATTCCCGCCTTCGTGGATACGGTGAGTGTGCCACAGGACTTCATCCGCACAGACACCGTCTGCCTGCGCGGACAGATTGAGGGCTACTCGCGCGACATGGGGTTCAATACCATGCAACTCTATCTGAGCAACGAACTGACAGGCGAGGACACACCCAAAGCCATCGATGTGCAGGAAGACGGGACATTCGAAATCAAGTTTGTCGATTTCTATCCCAAGGAACTCTATTTCTCTATCCGCACAGCAACAGCAAGTCTCTATCAGTCAATCAATGCCTACTTCGTGCCGGGATGCACCACCGTGGTCAACATACACAAGGACTGGACAATAGATTACAAAGGCTCCGACGAAGAGGTGCTGCGCTGCGAAAGACTGATGATGAGCGGTATGGACAAAATAGGCAACTATTACTACATGAATTACGAAAAAGACAAGGGGACGCTGTCGTTTGCAGAGATGCAGGAGAAACTGATGGGACTGTCCAAGGCCAAAGAACGGACAGTGGACTACATAGCCTGGCGCAACGGCTTCAACCCATGGGAGCATCACTTGGCACACGTATGGAACAAGTTGGGCCATGCCCGGTGGATTATGGAGTACATCATGGATGCCCGGTTTGCGACCTACCGAAAAGTGACGGGTGAAGACAGCATCCGTGCCTATAAGAGGTTGGCCGATGTGACCGATGCGGCCAATTGGGGATTCTTCAGAGAACTGCCCTACAACGATGTCTCTTCACTGACCAGCAACAACATAAGCATTATGCTGAACCGCTATGAATTTGCGCCGGTGCTGGACGAAGCCTTCAGGCTCCTCATAGTGAAAGCCGACTATGAAGCAAGCAAAGACAGTACCATACTGGCCAACGACATGAAGGTGACAGGAGCGGACAGCCCCTCGCTATGGGGAAAGATTGTCGTACTGAGAAAGACGGAGAACAATCTCAAAAACTTCCGGAAGGAAAAGGAGGAACAGAAAAGGCTGGTGGAACTCCGCCGCGAGACATTGGAGCATCCCGGCTTGCAGGCCAATCTCGACCGCCTCTATGCCAAGGAGTTGGAGCGGCAGACACTTATCTACAGCCTGCCCGATACGGAAGCAACCCATATCCTGCGCCGCATGACAGACAAGTACAGGGGGAAATACCTGCTCATCGACTTCTGGGGAATGGGATGCGGCCCTTGCCGGAGCGCCATCGAACACTCCAAGGAGTTGCGCAAGACCTTCAGACTCCATCCCGAGATGGATTTCCTCTTCATCGCAGCACCGGAGTCAACCGAAGAGGCATACCACAACTACGTGAAGGAGAACCTCGATGGGGAGGACTGCCACCTCATCACCCGCGACGAGTACAACAAACTGATGGAACTCTTCCAGTTCAACGGCATCCCCCACTACGAGACATTAGATAAGAATGGCAATGTGGTGCGCGAAGGACTGGAGTACCACCTTTACGACACCAACACATTTACCGAAAAACTGAAAGAGCTGAAAAATAGATTAGAATAATCAATTGCGGCTAGATACAGCCCAGACTCTTGAAGAACTTATGCTGAAAGTTCTCACAAAGACAGCCATAAGTATTTAAAGAAATAGCCTTATATAAACATAAGAATAGCGAAACATCACTTATCCCAAGCTTTGGGATACAGAAACCAAACTTTGAGGCATTCATTCCAAGCCTTGGTTTAGTTATCCCAAGGCTTGGGATAAAGGATTGCCTGGTATCTTTCAACAATTAAATTCCAGTTTGGATCAAAAAGTTTTTCTATCTTCCTAATTTACTTTAAGAGCAAATGAGTGACAGGCGGATTTGAGGTTCAAGGCCATAGTTCATGAGGACTTTGCAACCTGTTCCACACACAGGCGCACTTTGCTGCGTTAATATTTGTCACCAACTGTTTTTTGCGTTAAAAGAAAGAGGCTTGATTATAATAAAGTTACACTCCCTAAACTCAAAATTTCTCAATTCTTACACTTCACTCCACCACCCAAGCACGATTATGGGGCACGGTGGAGGCAGGGTCGTAAGTCCATTTCTCCATCACGGGAAGCTGTATGACGTAGGTCTTTCCGCCAGGACGGACAGGCAGGGTGTTGCTGATGAGCCATGGATTAGCCTCCTTGAGCAGACTCATGGGAATGCCATGCTCACGGGCAAAAGCTCCGAGGTCGGCAATGGTGGACTTCACTTCGTAAGGTTTGGTAGGAAGGGTGGGGTAAAGGTCAGCAGCACGAAGCATGAAGCCATAACGGCGGGGCGAAGCGAACACCTGCTTGGCAGCTAGGATACGGAACATATAGCGCGAAGTCTCCTTGTTGAGCCACATATCCATGGACGTGTCGGTCTTTTGCTTCTCCAACTCGCTGGTGATGCGGGCAAAACCGGCATTGTAGCTGGCGGCTACGGTGAGCCAATCGCCATACTTGGCATAGCCATCCTTCAGATACTGGCAAGCGGCACGGGTAGCCTTCTCTACATGATAACGTTCATCGACATTGGCACTGACTTCCAAACCGAACTCTTTGCCCGTGGCGGGCATAAATTGCCACAAGCCGGCCGCTTTAGCGGGAGAAAGGGCACGGATATCGACACTGCTCTCGATGGCCATCAGATATTTGAGGTCATCGGGCACACCACACTCTTTCAAAATAGGTTCGATGATGGGGAAATAACGGTTGGCCCGCTTAATCATAAGTAGGGTGGTGGTGTGGCCGTATGTGAAAGTGATAAGTTCGCGATCCATACGCTCGCGCAAATCGGCACGACGGAGGTCAATACGCTTGCCTGCAAAGGTCATTTCGGTAGGCACATAGGGATTGATAGCTTTGCTGGGTGGCATGTTCACAGCACTTTCATCCGACAAAGAGGTATCATCGGATTGCGGTTGTTGGGCGCAGGCTTGTTGTGAGGCCGTCAGAGAGCCTAAAACGATGGTGATAAGGAGTTGCTTCAGTTTCATAGTTTCAAATGGTTTACGGGGAAGTTTTCCTCTCTATTCATTACTTTATAAATAACAACGAACAGGGGACTAATATTGCCACAAAGGCGCGTTTGTTTTCAAGATTATCCAAGGAGAGAAGCTAGGATTACTCCTGCAATACTTCATCTTCCCGGGTGTAGAGTTCTTCCTCCACAAAAGTCTCTACGCAAGCCGGAGCGGGCGATTGTGAAGGGATAGAAATGATTGCGGCTTCAGAGAAGTAGGCTGCATCGGCATCGGTGTCCCGATTCTCATTCAGTTCAACGTTGGAAGGTTCGGTTGCTGACACTTGAACGGGTGGGAGAGGAGGATTTTCGCGCTTCTCCTTGGCCTGAAAGACCTGCTCGGCCAGTTGCTTGTCATGGCGGATACGCTTGTAGGCTACCTTGGCTGCGGCCTGATGGCTTTCCTTCTTGCTATATCCCGAGCCTTCGCCACATACAATTCCTTCGAGCAATACCTGACTATCAAAGACAGGGCTGTACGACTCACTCCGCTCACGATGTTGGCTTACCAGACGGAATTCAAAACGCACTTTCTTCTTTTGAGACCATTCGATGAGCTTGCTCTTGTAGTTCATCTCCTTATTTGCCACCTTGTCAAGGTCAAGCAGACGATGCAGGATGCGTTCGTTGATGAACTTCATGCAACAGGTATAGCCACGATCAAGATAAATGGCACCAATGAGCGCTTCGAAAGCATTGCCACACATATAGCTATTGTGACTGGCACTGGAAATGGAGTATTGGATAAGTTTGTCCAAACCAATCTCTACGGCTACCCGGTTGAGAGTTTCGCGCTGGACAACTTTAGAGCGGGTATTGGTAAGAAACCCTTCGCGTTTTCCCTGAAAATGACGATATACCAAATCGCCCACCACGGCACCCAAGATGGCATCACCAAGAAACTCCATCCGTTCATTGTTCAAGCGCTTTCCATCGACCGTGCGAGTCTGCATCGACTTGTGCATCAACGCCTGTTCATAGTAGTGCAAGTGACGGGGGTAAAATCCGAGAATACGCTTAAAAGCACAATAAGCCTTCCTGTCCTTTCGGAAGGGAAGGCTTATCGGGATAAGGATGTTATCTATCAGAAACACGATTAATCAACGTATTTCTTAAGGATTACACATGCATTGTGACCACCAAATCCAAACGTGTTTGACAACGCGGCATTGACCGTACGCTCCTGCGCCTTGTTAAAGGTGTAGTTCATAGCGTAGTCGATGTTCTCATCGTTGTCACCCTCAGTATGATTGATGGTAGGAGGAACGATATCGTTCTTCACGGCCAACGTACAAGCAATGGCTTCTACGGCTCCTGCTGCTCCCAGCAGATGTCCGGTCATGGACTTGGTAGAACTGATATTGAGCTTGTAAGCGTGTTCGCCGAACACATCCTTAATGGCTTTGCACTCTGACACATCACCTACGGGAGTTGATGTACCGTGTACATTGATGTAGTCGATATCTTCAGGCTTCATTTCTGCATCTTCCAATGCATTCAGCATAACCAACTTGGCTCCCAATCCTTCAGGATGAGAAGCGGTCAAATGGTGTGCATCAGCAGACATACCGGCACCTGCCAATTCTGCATAAATCTTAGCACCACGAGCCTTGGCATGCTCCAACTCTTCAAGGATAAGGCAACCTGCACCTTCACCCATCACGAATCCATCGCGGCTGGCGCTGAAAGGACGGCTGGCTGTCTTAGGATCGTCATTGCGGGTTGAAAGAGCGTGCATAGCCGTGAAACCACCCACACCTGCAGGATAGATAGCAGCTTCGGCACCACCAGCGACGATAGCTGTTGCTTTACCCAAACGAATGAGGTTGAAAGCATCAGCGATAGCGTTGGATGAAGAAGCGCAAGCCGATGTGGTCGTATAGTTAGGGCCATGGAAACCATACATGATGGAAATCTGTCCGGAAGCGATGTCGGCAATCATCTTGGGGATGAAGAAGGGATTGAACTTAGGGGCTTTGTCCTTACCGTTGATAGCCCAATTGCTTACTTCTTCCTCAAATGTATGAATACCACCGATACCGACACCGAACACGACACCAATGCGTGTCTTGTCCACTTCCTCTGCATCCAATCCTGCATCAGCCACAGCCTGCTTGGCTACGGCTACAGCATACTGGGTGTAGAGGTCCATCTTACGTGATTCCTTACGGTCGATACCGAAATCGGCAATATTGAAGCCTTTCACCTCACAGGCAAATTGTGCCTTATACTCTGATGCATCAAAATGCGTGATAGGCCCTGCTCCACTCACACCGTCCACAAGGTTCTTCCACGTTTCTTCAACGCTGTTACCTAACGGAGTGATTGCACCAAGGCCTGTCACTACCACTCTTTTCAATTCCATATTTACGTATGAAATTCTTTCCTTTTCTTATTTGTTAGCTTCGATGTAAGAGATAGCGTCACCTACTGTACCAATCTTTTCAGCTTGGTCATCGGGAATCTGGATTCCGAATTCCTTCTCAAACTCCATGATGAGCTCTACTGTATCCAGTGAATCTGCACCGAGGTCGTTAGTGAAGCTTGCTTCGTTTGTAACTTCTGATTCTTCAACGCCCAATTTATCAACGATGATAGCTTTTACTCTTGCTGCAATTTCAGACATAACTTAAATCTTTTTGGTTAATTAATTGATTTGATTATTAAATTCTGGATGCAAAGGAACACATATTTATCCAATTGACAAAGAAAAAAGTAAAATAAACGCTATTTTTTGCACATAAATTAGGCTTTTGTGCATAAAAAATAGTGTTTTTGATGTTTTAATCAACAATTCTTCGTCTTTTTTGTGTCACATGCTTTCTCTCCGCAAAGGATAGTTTCCTCGGAAATATTCAAATTTTTTCGGTTCGGCTTTCAATGCATTGCTATCCCGACGAGGGTCATAGAGGTCAAGAGGATTTTCTGAAGGGACACCGACAGGCAAGGGTGGGGGAGTGATTTCAAACTCCTCATGAGGCAACTTGAAATATGCGCATAGTGCTTCAAGCACCATACGGGTGGCATTGGCTTTACCATCGGCCGAATATCCGGCAATGTGTGGAGTACCCAAATAAACGCGCTCCAACAAAGCGAGGTCAATGTCGGGCTCGTTTTCCCAAACGTCAATGACGGCTTCGCTCACCCAGCCTTCATCCAACGCGGACAACAGCGCCTTACCGTCCACCACCTCACCTCGGGAGGTATTTATTATAATAGGTTTGCGCGCGAGCGTGCGAAAGAAACCTTCATCGGCCATATGGAAAGTGGGATGATTGCCTCTATGCACCAAGGGGGTGTGGAAACTGATGACGTCGGCCTGTTGCATCAGCTCTTCCAAAGGGAGGAACCCTGCCTCGCCACGTTCAGCACGTGGGGGATCACACAAAAGGACCTTCATGCCCAAGCGCCTGCCCACCTCGCCCACAAGGGTGCCGACATGTCCCACACCCACAACCCCCAAAGTGGAGTGGGGAAGGGAAAGGCCACGCTCCTGCTGAAGGAGCAGAAGGGTGGTGTGGAGATATTGCGCCACACTGGAGGCATTGCAACCCGGACAATTCGTCCATGAAATACCTGCTTCACGAAGATATCCGGTATCCAGGTGGTCAAATCCGATAGTGGCCGTAGCGATGAACCGTACACTACTGCCTTCGAGCAGCCCCCGATTGCACCGGGTGCGGGTGCGCACGATGAGTGCATCAGCATCACGCACATCACTGGCCGTAATGGCACTACCCGGCAGATAAACCACCTCGTCAACCACGCGGGCAATGGCTTCGCGGATATAGGGAATCTTATCGTCTATGATTACTTTCATTCGTCTAATACTTAAATTTGCTTAACCCAGGGTTAAGGTCGGCTTAACCCTGAGCTGATGTCGGCTTAGCCTTGGGCTGATGTCGGCTCAGCTTTGAACTGATGTCGGCAAGATGCATTCATCCCATACTCCTCCCACAATCATCTCGAGACAAAACGAGAGGCGACCGCAAATATAAGGAGACTTTTCAGATATAGCAAGAATTTAGGAAAAAAGTGTATTTCACAAGGCTTCCTTTTTCTGCACACACGTTAAATATCCCTAATGAAACCCCGTAAATAGGGGAATAATTTGTTATTTTGCACCAAATTTAGGTGTATTGTGCCCATATCCCAATGAACAGAAAGAATCATTCATTTTTTGACATGCAATTCATTACATCCTGCATCAGCACAACTATGGTGCTACTGTTGCTGGGTATGGTAGTGTTCTTTGTGTTGTCAGCCGGAAATCTATCGGTGTATGTCAGGGAAAACATCAGTTTTTCAGCCTTGTTGAGCGATGACATGAAGGAAACCGAAATCTTGAAATTCCAAAAAACACTGGATGCACAACCCTATGTGAAATCAACCACCTATATTTCCAAAGAACAGGCTTTGCGCGAAGAAACTGAAGCCATGGGCACCGACCCACAGGAATTCATCGGCTACAACCCCTTCACGGCATCCATCGAAATCAACCTCAATTCTGCATACGCCAATGCGGACAGCCTGGCTTGGGTGGAAAAGGACATCCTGCAACGGGGCAAGGTGCTGGAGATTGTCTATCCCGAAGCACTCATTGACACAGTGAACAGGAATGTACAGAAAATCAGCCTCATACTGCTGGCTTTGGCCGGATTGCTGATGGTCATCTCCTTCTCGCTCATCAACAATACCATCCGACTGGCCATCTATGCCAAGCGGTTCCTCATACACACCATGAAGCTGGTGGGAGCCGACTGGAGTTTCATCCGACGCCCCTTCCTGGTGCGCAATCTGTGGATAGGAATCATCTCGGGATTGTTGGCCAACGGACTATTGGTGACAGGCGGACACTGGCTGGTGGGATATGAACCGCAACTCATCCACATCATCAACACAGACATGATGCTCATGGTCATGGGTGCCGTCATGGTGTTCGGCATCTGCATCACCGTGTTGTGCGCCTACTTCAGCATCAACCGCTATCTGCGAATGAAGACCGATTCACTCTACCGATAACGATAATAACGATAAACACTATAAGATACTATAACTATAACCACTATAAAAAAAGAAACTAACAAAAAAAAAGAAAAGATATGGACAAACAGACATTGGCCTTTGGCAAAAAGAACTACATCCTGCTGGGCATCGGCATGGCTATCATCATTTTAGGATTTATCCTGATGAGCGGCCCTGGCTCTACAGAGACTCATTTCGAACCGGACATCTTCAGCGTACGCCGTATCAAGGTGGCCCCAGCCGTATGTTTCTTCGGATTCATCTTTATGATCTACGGTATCCTGTGCAAACCCAAGAGTGACAATCAAAAGACGACATCAACCGACATAAAGTGATAAAACTGCATGGATACATTACAAACCATCATTATTGCCATCGTAGAAGGACTCACTGAGTTTCTGCCCGTGTCTTCAACCGGACACATGATTATCGCCCAAAACCTGTTGGGTGTAGAAAGTACCCCATTCGTGAAGGCATTCACCTTCATCATCCAGTTCGGTGCCATCCTATCGGTACTCTGCCTCTATTGGAAACGCTTCTTCCAGTTGAACAACACCCCAGCTCCTGAAGGCGCTTCAGCTTTGAAGAAACTGGTGCACAAGTATGACTTCTATTGGAAGCTGTTCATTGCCTTCATCCCTGCAGCTGTCTTTGGCTTGCTGTTCAGCGACGCCATTGATGCCATGCTCGAAAGGGTAGAAGTGGTAGCCGTCACCCTGGTACTGGGCGGTGTGTTCATGCTTTTCTGCGACCGCATTTTCAACAAAGGCAGTGAAGATACACCATTCACCGAGAAGCGTGCCTTGATGGTGGGCCTTTTCCAATGCATCTCCATGATACCGGGTGTGTCACGCTCAATGGCAACCATCGTGGGTGGTATGGCTCAGCGCATGACCCGCAAGGCAGCAGCTGAGTTCTCGTTCTTCCTGGCCGTCCCCACTATGTTAGGGGCTACTGTCTATAAGGTGTACAAACTCATCAAGGAGGGTGGCATAGAAATCATCACCGACAACCTCACCACACTCATCGTGGGCAATGCCGTAGCTTTCATCGTAGCACTGCTGGCCATCAAATTCTTTATCAGCTTTGTCACCAAATATGGCTTCAAAGCCTTCGGATGGTACCGCATCATTGTAGGCGCCCTCATCCTCATCCTGTTAATGACCGGCCATAGTTTAGAGATTATCTGATGAATTTCATAGAAGGAGAAGTACTCTGTTTCAACAAGCCCCTGCGCCTGACCTCATTCGCCGTTGTGGGTAAGGCACGTTACCACTTGTGCCGTAAATTGGGAATCAAGAAGATGAAGGTGGGCCATGCAGGCACACTGGACCCTCTGGCTACGGGTGTAATGATTGTCTGCACCGGCCGTGCCACCAAGCGCATCGAGGAATTTCAATACCACACCAAGGAATATGTGGCCACACTGAAGCTCGGCGCCACCACTCCGTCATTCGACCTGGAAAAGGAGATTGACGCCACCTATCCCACCGACCACATCACCCGCCCCATGGTGGAGGAGGTGCTGGTACGGTTCGTAGGAACCATCGAGCAGATACCTCCTGCCTTTTCGGCTTGCAAGGTAGATGGCAAACGTGCCTACGACTTGGCACGCAAAGGTAAAGATGTGGAGCTGAAACCCAAAACACTCGTCATCGACGAAATAGAGTTGCTGGAGTGTGACCTCGCAGAAATGGTGCTGAAGATACGCGTCGTATGTAGCAAAGGCACCTACATCCGCGCCTTGGCCCGCGACATCGGACAAGCCCTCAACAGTGGCGCACACCTCATCGGCCTCTGTCGCACACGTGTGGGAGAAATCCGTCTGGAAGATTGTCTCGATCTGGAAACCTTCCCCCAATGGCTGGACGAGCAGGAGATAGAGAAAACAGAATAAGAAGTTACAGAAATTCAGACAATAGTACTGCTTGCATGAGGATTTGACTATTGTCTGAACTCCTGAGCGAAGCGAAAACTACTGAACTTCCGAACTCCTCAAAATAGAAATTTAAACATAAATAATATATAAAGGTATGAAACTATCACAATTCAAATTCAAGCTCCCTCAAGAGCAGATTGCCCTTCATCCTACTACACACCGCGACGAATCGCGTCTGATGGTGGTTCACAAGAAGAGCGGACTGATAGAACATCGCATGTTCAAGGATATCCTTGAGTATTTTGACGAAAAGGATGTCTTCGTCTTCAACGATACCAAAGTATTTCCTGCACGCCTCTATGGAAACAAGGAAAAGACAGGTGCCCGCATCGAAGTGTTCTTGTTGCGCGAGCTGAACGAAGAATTCCGCTTGTGGGACGTACTGGTGGACCCCGCCCGCAAAATCCGTATCGGCAACAAACTCTACTTTGGTGAAGACGACTCCATGGTGGCCGAAGTCATTGACAATACCACCTCACGCGGACGTACCCTGCGTTTCCTCTATGACGGCCCTCATGACGAGTTCAAGCAGGCACTTTTTGCCTTGGGCGAAACACCACTTCCCAAAGAAATCGTAAACCGCGATGTGGAGGAAGAAGACGTTGAACGTTTCCAAACCCTGTTTGCCCGCAACGAAGGAGCAGTGACTGCCCCTACTGCCGGATTGCACTTCAGCCGCGAACTCCTCAAACGTATGGAAATCAAAGGTGTCGATCGTGCCTTCATCACGTTGCATGCCGGATTGGGAAATTTCCGCGAAATTGATGTAGAAGACCTTACCAAACACAAAACTGATAGCGAACAGATGTTTGTAGAGCGCGAAGCCTGCGACATCGTGAATGTAGCCAAAGAGACAGAGCATGAAGTATGCGCCATCGGCACTACCACCATGCGTGCCCTGGAAACCGCTGCCGGCACCGACGGCAACCTGAAAGAATTCGAAGGATGGACAAACAAGTTCATCTTCCCTCCCTATGACTTCAGCGTAGCCACCAGCATGGTGTCAAACTTCCACATGCCACTCTCTACATTACTGATGATGGTAGCTGCTTTCGGTGGATACGAACTCATCATGAGCGCCTACAAGACAGCAGTAAAAGAAGGTTACCGCTTCGGCACCTATGGAGACGCCATGCTCATCATCGACCGAGAATAAAAGTTATAGAAATGTAACTATAGCTACTATAAAAACTATAGGAACTATCAGAAACTATAGCTACTATAAACCATAAAAAAAACAACCCACATGACACGCCACCTCGCATACCTCTCCTTAGGAACCAATTTGGGAAACAAAGAAGAGAACCTGCGTGCAGCGATGAAACTGATAGAAGAGCAGATTGGAGACATTGTGTCCCAATCTGCTCTTTACACTTCTGAACCATGGGGCTTCACTTCCGAAAACAGTTTTCTCAACAATGTCGTAGCCGTAAGCACAACCATGACTCCCGAGAAACTGCTCGAAACGATACAACACATCGAATTCACCCTAGGACGTACCCGGAAAAGCGTAAATGGGCAATATGCTGACCGGCTCATCGACATTGACATACTCTTTTATGACCAACAGGTGACAAACACTCCTACACTCACGCTGCCCCACCCATTGATGCATCGCAGGCTTTTCGTATTGGAACCCCTGAATCAAATTGCACCCACTCTGACACACCCTATCTTGAAGAAGGATATCAATACCTTGTGTCGCGAATTGCAAGAAGAAAGCGCATGTTGAAAAACCTGTTCATAACCTTGTTCATAACTTTTGCCATCAGCACTACCCTGACGGCGCAAAACGACTGGCAAACCATTTATGAAGAACTATTGGAAGAGGCAACAGACGAAGAGGAGATGACCACCACCCAACAAGAACTGCTTTTCGATGAATTGAGCCACCTGCACGAGCATCCCCTGAATATCAACACCGCTACTGCTGAAGAACTCAGCCAGCTACCATTCCTCAACCACACACACATACAGGCCATACAGCACTATATCCAGCGCAACGGCCCCCTGCTGACTACGGGCGAACTGCTGCTCATCGACAGTCTCGATTACCATACACGCCACCTGTTGCGCCACTTTATCCACGCCACACCACCCACTGAAAAGAAAGCAGAAAACAAACGCCTCACCTGGAAGAATCTGTTGCAATACGGACACCACGAAGCCATCTCCCGCATCTCTCTTCCACTATATAAAAAAGCAGGTTATCAACATTACTCTGACAAAATCCTGGCCAAATACCCCAACCGCAAGTATTTGGGAGAACCCTTCTATCACAACCTGCGCTACCAATACCACTTTGCAGACAAACTTTCGGCCGGATTGGTCGTAGAAAAAGATGCTGGCGAACCACTGTTCAAGGGCGGATTCAATGGATACGACTACATCAGCATGCACCTGATGCTTACCAACATCGGACGCCTGAAAACCCTCGTCGTAGGCGACTATCGGCTGCACTTCGGACAAGGCATCGTGATGAACACCGGATTCAATATGGGAAAGACTGCCACCCTCAGCTCCATAGGGTGGGGAGGACGGGGCATCAAACGCCATCTTTCCGTCAGCGAACATACCGCTTTCCGTGGAGCAGCAGCCACCTTCAACCTGTGGAACGGGATAGAAGCCACAGCCTTCTTTTCACACCGCACAATGGATGCCACATTGGACAAGAACCTGTTAATAACTTCGTTGAAAACTGACGGACTTCACCGCACTCCCTTGGAATATTCA
Source organism: Bacteroidaceae bacterium (assembly GCA_017516265.1). Taxonomy (GTDB): domain Bacteria; phylum Bacteroidota; class Bacteroidia; order Bacteroidales; family Bacteroidaceae; genus Phocaeicola_A. Next base: position 7,336 of record JAFXDL010000004.1, on the reverse strand, counting down.
AAGCACGGAAACATCCGTAATACCCTGTACGGAGGAAACTTAACTATTCACCATCGAGGTTTTCACGGTGGATTAACAGCTGTTCATAACTTTTTCAACCGACCACTGAATCCTGGTGAACAACTCTACAAGCGATACTATCCACGCGGAAAGAGATTCACCACCGTAGGGTTGGATTATATGTACCTGCATCCACGTTTTCACCTGTCCGGAGAGACTGCCATCGATCAAGGCGGAGCACTGGCCACCATGAACAAACTGCAAGTAAAGTTGGCCGACAGGCAGACCATCACGCTTGTGCAGCGTTACTATGCCCACCACTACACCGCCCTTTGGGCAAATTCCTTCAGCGAAAACAGTATCCTGCGCAACGAGAGCGGCATCTATCTGGGTTTCGACACCCCCTTGTGGAAACACTTCCAACTGTCAACCTATGTCGATTTCTGCCACTTCCCCTGGCTCAAATATCTGGTAAGCAATTCCTCGTATGCCGGCGAAGGTATGGTGCGCATCGCTTACACTCCCAATGAAAACCACCGCGCCACCCTCCGCTACCGCATAAAACTGAAAGAACGCGACAACACCCACCATCCTGCACGCCCGCTCTGCCTGCACATCCAGCATCGTCTGTTGGCACAGCACGACTATACCCCCACACCTCAAGTGACATGGAGCACCCTCATCAATGCCATCCGACTACACTTCACAGGAAAGACCCACCAAGGTGCCATGCTCACCCAACGAATCACCTGGCAACCATCCACACTGCCCCTGAAACTGTATGGAAACCTCTCATATTTCCACACCGACAACTACGACACCCGCATCAGTGTCTATGAACGCGCCCTTCTCCACACTTTCTCCTTTCCATCCTACTACGGCCACGGCCTCCACCTCTCCACCACTTGTCAATGGAGCATCAGTTCACCATTCACGTTGCTCGTCCACCTCTCCCACACCCACTATTATGACCGTAGCACCATAGGAAGCGGTACCGAACAAATCAACCAACCCCATCGCGAAGACATCGGCATACAACTCAGGTGGAAGATATGAAAAACAGAGGAGGAGCTTAGCACTGAAATAGAACAGCTACGGATTGATAATTTTAATCGTAATACTCATTACCGTAATGGCTGCTACGATACTGCATTATGTGGAGCACCTTTACAATTCATCAAAAAAACCGGGTTCACTGAATAAAATGATCTTGCCATTTGACCCTGATTCTAATCAAAAGAGAGAAAAACAAAAGAGTTTTTTAACTTATTATCTGCTTTTCTTTGTCAAGTTCTTAAAAATACCTAATTTTGCAGCCTCTTAGAGAACTATAGGTTATTTTTAAGGTAATAAAGACTGATTCAAAATGAAAGGTTTTGTGTTCAAGCCTGCTCTCCTGAAGTCTTTGCGAAGATACAATAAGGAGACGTTCATGGCTGATTTGATGGCCGGTATCATTGTTGGTATCGTGGCTTTGCCGTTGGCTATTGCCTTCGGTATCGCTTCGGGAGTATCGCCCGAAAAAGGTATTATCACCGCTATTGTGGCAGGTTTTGCCATCTCGGCATTCGGTGGAAGCAAAGTACAGATAGGTGGCCCTACGGGTGCTTTCATCGTCATCATCTACGGCATCATCCAACAGTATGGCATGGAGGGACTCACCATCGCCACCATACTTGCCGGTATTTTCCTCATCCTATTGGGTGTTTTTCATCTGGGTACCATCATCAAGTACATCCCTTACCCCATCGTGGTAGGTTTCACCAGTGGTATTGCACTCACCATTTTCACCACACAGATTAAGGACCTCTTCGGATTGGAGATTGCCAGTGTTCCGGCCGACTTCATGGCCAAGTGGGGTGTCTATTTCAACCACTTCCACACCATCGACTGGTGGTCAACGGGTGTAGGTCTGCTGAGTGTGGCCATCATTGCACTGACTCCCAAGTTCAGCAAGAAGATTCCCGGTTCGCTCATTGCCATCATCGTGATGACCGTAGCAGCCTACCTGCTGAAGATGTATGCCGGAGTGACCAGCATCGAGACTATCGGTGACCGCTTCACAATCAACAGCACATTGCCCGATGCCGAAATGCCCGACATGACGTGGGAGACCATCAAACAACTCATCTCACCGGCCATCACCATTGCCGTGCTGGGTGCCATCGAATCACTGCTTTCGGCCACCGTTGCCGATGGTGTAGTGGGCGATCATCACGACTCTAACCAAGAGCTGGTAGGACAGGGTATAGCCAACATCGTTTCCCCCATCTTCGGAGGTATCCCCGCTACGGGTGCCATTGCACGTACGATGACCAACATCAACAATGGCGGACGCACCCCCATTGCCGGTATCATCCATGCCGCCATGCTGTTGCTCATCTTCCTTTTCCTGATGCCATTGGCGCAATACATCCCCATGGCCTGTCTGGCCGGTGTACTGGTCATTGTATCATATAACATGAGCGAATGGCGCACCTTCAAACAGTTGCTGAAGAATCCGAAGTCGGACATCACCGTACTTATCATCACCTTCATCCTCACCGTCATTTTCGACCTCACCATCGCCATCGAGGTAGGTCTGGTGATTGCCTGTCTGCTCTTCATGCGCCGCATGGCCGAGACCACCCAGGTATCTGTCATCACCGACGAGATTGACCCCAATGCCGAGAGTGACGTAGAGATTCACGAAGAGCACCTCATCGTGCCCGAAGGTGTGGAAGTATATGAAATCAACGGCCCGTACTTCTTCGGAGTAGCCAACCGCTTTGAGGAGGTAATGCAAAACATGGGCGACCGCCCCAAGGTGCGCATTGTGCGTATGCGTAAGGTACCTTTCATCGACTCTACAGGTATCCACAACCTGACGAACTTCTGCGAAATCTGTCAGCGCGAAGGCATCCAGATTATCCTCTCAGGTGTGAACGAAAAAGTGCACAAGGTTCTTCAGAAGAGTCATTTCTATGACCTCTTGGGCAAGGATAACATCTGCTCAAACATCAACGAAGCTTTGGAAAAAGCGAAAACTACGGTTGAAAACGGGCAGAAGTAACCCCTGCACATTCATAAACTCAATTATATTTTTCCCAAAGAGGGTGCGCCGAACAACTCGGTGTATCCTCTTTTTTCATAAAAACACCTTATCTGACTGAAAGATAGTTAACATACTATCCAAGGAAAGGAATTTATACCTATTTTTGTCCCCATGTTAAGGAGGTTGTACATCATTTTATTAACAGGGTTGTTGATAACTTTGTCTTTTTCCACCGCACAAGGACAAAACACGACACAACAGCCACAGAGAGGTTTTGCCCGACGCACACTGTATCAGGGCGATACCATACTGTGGATAGAGTTGCGACCTGTCTATGTGTACAAACCCATCAAGTTCAAGAACAAACGCCAGGAGAAGAACTACGGCAGACTGGTGCGCAACGTCAAGAAGACACTGCCCATAGCCAAAGAAATCAAAGGTATCATCATAGAAACCGCACTGAAACTGGATTCAATGCCCTCGGAAAGGGAACGCAAGCGATACGTCAAGCAGATGGAAAAGCACCTGAAGGACACCTATACGCCACGCATGAAGAAACTCACCTTTTCACAAGGCAAACTGTTGATAAAACTGGTGGACAGGGAGTGCAACCAGACATCGTACCAACTGGTGAAGTCGTTCATGGGTTCGTTCAAAGCCGGATTCTATCAGACATTTGCCGCACTCTTCGGTGCCAGCCTCAAAAAAGAGTATGACCCCGAACATGTAGAAGATGATGCCATCACCGAACGGGTCATCGTGCTGGTGGAAAACGGGCAACTATAAAGAATGAAGAGTGAAGAATCCAATAGTTTTGTACATTATGATTCTTCACTCTTCGTTCTTCACTTTTCACTCTTATATCAACAATTTCTTCGCAAACTCCCAAACGATGATACCTGCCGTGACAGATACATTGAGCGAATGTTTGGTGCCGAATTGGGGAATCTCGATGCACCCGTCACACATGTCCACCACCTCCTGTTTCACACCCTTCACCTCATTGCCAAGGATGACGGCATACTTCCGTCCCCTGTCCAACTTCAAGTGTTGCAACAGAGTACTTCCCTCGCACTGTTCGATGGCAAGCACCGTATAACCCGCCTCGCGCAGGTGACGCACAGCCTCGCGCGTATCCTTATAATAGGTCCAATCCACCGTATCCTCAGCACCCAGGGCCGTCTTGTGAATCTCAGGTTGCGGAGGCGTCGCCGTAATCCCACACAAACAGATGCCCTCCACCCGGAAAGCATCGCTACTACGGAACACCGAACCCACATTATGAAGGCTCCTCACCTCGTCAAGCACCACCACCAAAGGCAGTTTCTCCGCCCGCTTGAACTCCTCCGCACTCATGCGGTTCATCTCCAATATACTCAGTTTTTTCATAACAGGTGCAAAGATAGTGCAAGCCGAGCGGAGAACAAAACAAATGGGTTTGTTTTTTTATCCCGAGGCGCAGCCTATCTTCGCGAAGCAAAGAGTGCAAGGTGAGAGAAATACAAAAAGAATCTGAATTCTTTTTTATTTCCGAACCGAAGCCTATCTTCGATTTTTATCAAAGATAGTGCAAGCCGAGCGGAGAACAAAACAAATGGGTTTGTTTTTTTTATCCCGAGGCGCAGCCTATCTTCGCGAAGCAAAGAGTGCATTTTACTCTCCAAGTCTCTATCAAACTCTAAAAGGGAATCTCTGCGCCTCAGCGTCTCTGTGTTTGAAATTAAAAAGAAATCACTGAATAGTTTGAATTAACCGAAAATTGTTAATAACTTCTCTTCTCCTTTTTTTGCAGTTCTGATAATAATTTCTACCTTTGCCGCACGAGACCAACCGGCATCGTGGTAGGTGCTGACATCCAAGGAAAACCATTCCGTCTCGGAGCACTGCAATTCATTATGAGTTTTAGGATGACTTGTGTTGGATTGAAGATGTAAGTATCAATTTGTCAAACGTTTAAAAGAATTTTAGAGATGGAACATTACAATGAAATCTTTTGGGTCAATGGGACCTTGCCCCATTTTGAAGTATCAAAGTTCACCACACAGATGAGTGAATTTGATACCCGTTGCGAAAGCCTTTCGCGCTACATCCCTTTTGTCATGATGCATTTCCAGTGGGGCGGTGCACACGACGACGAAGAGCGCACGTGCAGCCTGCAGAACCTGGGACACAAACTCCACCGGGCACTGGTGGACATAAAGTCCGTTTACGAAAAACGCCACCTGCTGCTGTGCGACGAGCATTGCGAACAGTTCGAAGAGCTGATGACACTCGTACAGGCATATTCATGGCGCATCATGCACTTCATAGGCGATGCTGAAAACATGCTCGACGAGGCATACAAAAAGAGCAAACTGGACAAAGTACAACTGCGCCTGTTGGCCCAGTATGGCGAAATTTGCGAATGGATGAAGCAACTTTCCGAGGACAAGCTGCGGCTCGACGAAGCGGCACAGAAGTGCAGCATCCGGGGATGGACGTGCAACATGCGCATCTTCGATGTGGAACTGAAGGGCATCCGCCACCAGTTCGAAGCCGTACAAAGCAGCCTGATGCTCCTCACCGTGCCCTATCACATCAAGAGCACCGACGCGGAGATGGTCACCCTCTTCCGCACCACCTTCACCGCCTTCCTCAAAGGAGAATACTGGCAGGAGTGTCGGGACGAATATGCCGACAAGATAGCCGACGAATGGGAATCAGTCTCTACCGACAAAGAGCGCATCCAGTTGCTCAAAGGAAAAAAGAGGCAGGTGAAGGACGAAATCCGCCAACTGCTTGCCCAGTTCGACATCAGCTACGTGGGCACCGACACCGACGAGCGTACCTGCAAACTGGCCCGTCGCCTGTACGAACGGCTCAACAACGTCCATTTCAGACGCCGGAGCAAGACACTCAAATCCATGAACAACAACGACCTCTGCCGCTACTTCATCCTGGAGGGCAAGATGCACTACCTCACTGAAGAGATTACCCGACTGGAAAATCTGCAGAAGCTGCCCGTCACCAACCGCACCCACAACAACGGCTACTTCACCGAAAAGGCTCCGCGCGACTTCATCCGCCAAGCCATCTACGCCGTTATCCACCATCATCGCGGCGACGGGCGCCTCCTCCTCTCCGCCCAGTCCCACTGGATAGCCATCTACAAGGTGTTGCAGGAGACCAGCTACACCTGCGGCACCATGAGGAAATTCTGCGAGCTGATGCAAGTGTGGTTCTCCAACGCCGAACACCCCTGCAGCTACGATTCGCTGAAAAACATCAGCACCACCGATGTAAAGAAAAATCCCTATTCCGCCTGGCAACGGAACGAACCCCGAAACAGAGCCTTTCTGGCCGTTGCCGACGAACTGGTCCGTCAAATGCAAGAGTTGAAGGTGGCATAGCCTTCAACTCTTTTTGTTATCAATCATCTGATTTTCAATGCAATATTTCTCACGCATCGATTTCAAATTTTCCCACCGAAGCGCCCCGAATTATCGCTTAAGCATAAATCCAGTATCGCTTAAGCGTGACTGCATTTTCTCTTAAGCGATACTGAACTAACGCTTAAGCGTTTTTGAATTGCGCTTAAGCGTGGCTCAGTAACGCTTCGGGCGTTTGTATGATTTGTAAAGAGTTATTATCTTTTCTGATTTCATAGACGGTTTTCTGTTTCATTAACTGAAAGAATAGACATTTCTTTTGAAAGCTCCCTGAAAGTCTTTACACTTTCGTCATTTCCATCCTGATATTGTTTACACCTCCTTCTGAAATCAGAAAATTCATGGATGAATGAATGATTCTTAACTAAAAATTCCATTATTCTCAATTAAATCAACAACTTTGCAGAACAATTAAAGTGATAAGTATGAGCAACAAACATGACATACAGCCGCAGGCTGAACCATATATCGTGAAGTCACACGACATTCACATTGATAGTGACTATGCGGATTGGATAGCAGATATTAAGAAGCGCTATCGTTCCGCACAGGTGAAGGCTGCAGTCAAGGTAAATGCGGAGAAACTTCTGTTCAACTGGCAACTGGGTCGTGATTTGGTGCAGAAGAAAGCCGAAGAGCGTTGGGGGGCAGGAGTTGTTGAACAAGTTAGTCTTGATTTGAATCGTGAATTTCCTGACAGCACGAACTTTTCTGTACGCAATTTGTGGTATATGAAACAGTGGTATATGTTCTATGCCGAGAATCCGGAAAAACTGAAACAGCTTGTTTCAGTAATGTTGCCAGACGATAATCATGATAAGATAATCAAACAAATAGAAGATGGAGAGAAACTGAAACAGTCTGTTTCAGAATT
>JAFXDL010000003.1 GCA_017516265.1 Bacteroidaceae bacterium | reverse complement strand
TGGGCCGCCAGTTCCTGCGTCAGGTTGATGCCACTCCCGACGTACACATCATCCGTCAAGCCTCCAGCATGGACGAAGCCCGACAATTGATGCAGCAGGGCTACGCCTACGGAATCATCTACATTCCTGCCGACTTTGACCGTCAGTTGCACACGGGCAGACAGGCTCACGTCAGTCTTTTCTGCGACATGAGCGGCCTGCTCTATTACAAGGCGTTGCTGATGGCTTGCACCGACGTGTCACTACTGATAAACAAGGAGATTCAGGCCGCCCTCTCCCCCAGTGCCACCCGGCGGCAGATAGCCGTCAGTACCGAACCGGTCAGGTACGAAAGTATTGCCTTCTTCAATCCCCAGACAGGATTTGCCTCGTTCGTCATCCCGGCCGTACTGATACTCATCATCCAACAGACTCTGCTACTGGGAGCCGGACTCACCGCTGGTACCGACCGCGACAGACACCTACCTCTCACCCAAGCATTCTCTCTGCCCGTACTGACAGCCCGCGCAACGGCCTATCTGCTCGTGACTGTTGCCACTAGTTCCTGGATGCTGGTAGCTGTCCCCCACCTGTTCCGACTTCCTCAGTTGGCCGATGCCGCCACACTGGCACTGTTCCTTCTTCCCTATCTGCTGGCCTGCATCCTGCTGGCTCTGTTGCTCTCACGTTGGGTACGGGAGCGCGAAGCCTGCATGTTGCTCTTTGTCTTCACCTCCGTCCCCCTGCTGTTTCTCTCGGGCATCTCATGGCCGGGAAGCAGCATACCGCCATTCTGGCAAGTTGTCTCTTGGCTCTTCCCTTCCACCTTCGGTATCAACGGATATGTACGTATCAACACCATGGGAGCCTCCCTCTCCGACGTATCCACCGAATGGTTTGCCTTGTGGGCGCAAGCCGCTATCTACCTGCTGGCACTCCTCTTTGTATGTCGGGGAAGGAAAAAGAGCCGACACAAGAGCCCAAAGTTCCCAATCCATAGTTCAAGTTTCGGACAGCGACACTTCTCTTGCCTCAGTTAATATTTTAATTATCAAGGAGTACAATTCTTCATTTTCTACTACTACTTTGCTATACTTTGTCGTGTTGTAAATGGGGACAGTTTCAATCAGTGCTTCATAAAGGTCTAATGAAGCACTGATTGAGCATCTAATGAAGCACTGATTGAGGACTTAATGAAGCACTGATTGAGAACCTAATGAAGTACTGATTGGATAGGCGGGGTTCTCTATTCGCGTCTTACAGCTCAGGTTACACACAAATATTATCGATAGACAAAACATACTTTGTTTACATTCTTCCGTTTTACCTGTAAAGATACATAAATTTTACACCGTTCATCAAATTGTCCAAAGGAAGTGCTTGTGCCAGTTCTTATGGACTTGTACATATTTGTACTTGATTGATGTTCAACCTTATATAATCGCAACGCAAAAAATCGCGTATTTTCAATCAAACAGTAATCTCGTCCCAAATACGGGATTCTCAGAGGCTCTGTTTTTGCATATTTATACAGTGATTGTATATTTATACATTTTGCATCGTCTCCCACAAGCCTGAAAACAGACTCTCTTCACCACTTGTGCACAACCGCTGCCCTCCGTGTAAACAAGTGCCGCGCCGAATGTTCACAACCTATAGGAGTGGTTGCGAACAACCGCTGAAGCGAATGTTCACACGGACTTCCGCACTTGTGCATACGGCCGTTTGCATTGAAAACAGGAGGAATCCCATGTTTGCATGAATATACAAAGAATGCCTCATTCTACAGGCTTCCTGATTTGTAGAACAGGGAATTCCAGGAACACAAGATTTATTACTTCGGTTTGTTGCTTTTGTTAATAATAGGTTGAGGCTAAGAATTCAAGGTTTAAAGTAGGGGATCCAATTTGATGTACCCAGTTTTTCGTTCTTTTTATGCTGTCTCTGTTATTCTATTGCTGACACAGCGTAGAAAAACAGACAGTCGCAATTCAACGCTATTGCAAACATTCTATCATTGTAGGATGGAAATTCTTCGTGGGCTATTACAGAATAGTTTCCTAAACACTGGTCTGTTACTGACGAACTTTTTAATCTTTGTTTTTTTAATATTGATATCCGATAAAACGCTAGAGAATTAAAAACAAAAGAAAATGCACGATGGTGAATAAACCTTTTCGCTTTCATAGAGTCTATAGTATAAAATATGCCGTGCGACCTGCAGGCCGGACGGCTGAACACATGGATGAAAATCCACAACGTTACACACACAAACGATACACATGTCTATTATCATAAAAAACCTAAATAAGATTTACCCAAACGGGCATCATGCACTGAAGGACATCAATCTGGAAATACCCTCAGGCATGTTCGGACTGTTGGGTCCGAATGGTGCGGGCAAATCGACCCTCATGCGTATATTGGTGGCTCTGATGGAACCCTCCAGCGGAGAGGTGGAGATGTATGGCTACAACCTGCTGAAAGAGCGCAGGGAGGTGAGGCGTATATTGGGCTACCTGCCACAGGACTTCCGATTCTTTGCCAAATACAAGGTGATAGAATACTTGGACTATGCAGCCCGCCTTTCGGGCATGACCGACAGCCGCAAGCGAAAGCAGGCTGTGGCCGACATGCTGGAGCAGGTGGGACTGTACGAGGTACGCGAACGCTATGCTTCGAAACTGTCCGGAGGTATGAAACGCCGACTGGGTATCGCACAGGCTCTGATTCACGAACCGAAGGTCATCATTGTGGATGAACCGACCACGGGTCTGGACCCTGAAGAGCGCATCCGCTTCCGCAACCTGCTGACCCAGGTGAGCGGAAACGACATCACCATCATCCTGTCCACCCACATCGTGGGCGACATCAGCAGTTCGTGCGTGAACATGGCACTGCTGAACAAGGGGGAGGTGTCGTTCAAAGGGTCGCCTGAAGAGATGCTGAAACGGGCCGAGGGGAAGGTGTGGCGACTGACGGTGCCGAATGAAGAGTACCAGCAGATAAGTGCCCAATATCCGGTAATCTCCACCATCCCGCGCGGACGAAATTGGGAGATACAGGTGGTGGCCGATGAACTGAAGGGATACGAGGCGGAATCGTTCCCACCGAATCTGGAACATGCCTACGTATATTTCATGGAGAGCAAGTTGGACTTGTGGCTGAATGATTAAAGGTGAGGGATCAAGAAATCCCCCCCTAAAGAATTAACCCATTAAACATTACACATGATATTTCTGAGTAACATACTGTCTGTTGCAAAATACGAATCGAAGCTGTTGATGCGAAGTTGGTTCTTCAAGGTGTTTGCCACCTTGGCCATACTGCTCATCGGCGGTGTATCGGTCTCCATCATGGAGATGAACAGCCATGCGTTCAACTCTATCCCATCGCTAGTGGCCTATAATCTGATGCTCTATTTCAACGTGGCACAAGCCATTGTCTCCATCTTTCTGGCATCGGAATACCTGAAACGGGACAAGCAGCTGGACACATCGGAAGTCTTCTATGTGCGCCCACTGAGCAACGCTGAATACCTGTTGGGAAAGATGTGGGGCACCATACGGGTGTTCCTGATGCTGAACTTGATGGTAATGGTAGTGGCTTTTACCATTTCCTACATCTACTTGCAGGAGAATGCCTCGCCACTGAGTTTTCTGCTTTATGCTTTCATACTGAACATTCCAACACTGATTTACATCATCGGCCTCAGTACTTTCCTGATGCTGATTATCAAGAATCAGGCTTTGACATTCGTGATATTGCTGGGCTACATCGGCCTGACACTCTTCTACATCGGAGACAAGTGCTACTACCTGTTCGACTATATGGGTTTCAACATCCCACTGCTAGAATCCACCATCACAGGTTTTGCCGATTTGCAGGGGCTGGTAATCCACCGGCTACTATATTTGCTGATGGGATTGGGACTTATCCTGTGCAGCATCTCGCTGTTCCGCCGCCTGCCCAATTCTCCGCGTGCGCTCTACCCCTGGCGGGCTGCTTCGTTCGTGGTGCTGACAATGGCATTGGGATGCGGTACTTACCACATCGGGAACTATCTGACCAAAGAGAATTTCCAACAGCAAATGATAGCCCTGAACAACCGGCATGTACACGACCCCAAGATGGAAATAGACACTTGCCAGATAGAGGTGGAGCAGAAGAAGGAATTCCTGAGCGTGAAGTGTCAAATCAGCGGCAAACCGATAAAGGAGAGCCGCACGTTCACTTTCACACTGAACCCAGGATTCCGTGTAACGGCAGTCACACAAAATGACACTCCACTGACATTCAAACGGGAAGACCATCTGCTGTGGGTGGAATTTCCGGACGTACAGCAAGCTGACAGCACCGTGCGATTCACCATCGGATACGAAGGGGTGGCCGATGAGCGCATCTGCTACTTGGACATCCCCGAAGAGTTGCTGATTGAGCAAGAGAAGTTCATGCGCACATTCAATGTGGGCAAACGGTATGTCTATCAGACGGAGGACTACACCCTATTGACTCCTGAATCCTACTGGTACCCACGTCCCGGAGTATGCTACAGCGATGAAAGCCCCGACTGGCAACAGAGCTACTTCAGCCATTTCCAACTGAGCGTGAAGCCCAACCAAGGACTGACAGCACTGTCACAGGGCAAACGGGAATTGGCAAACGACTCAACTACGACGACATTCACACTGGAGTACCCTCTGCAGTCACTGTCGCTCATCATCGGCAAGTATCACGACTATTCCATCAACGTGGACGACACACACTACGCTGTGTGGTATCTTGACGGGCACGACTTCTTCAGCAAGGAACTGGACCTGATACAAGACACCCTGTACTCCATCATCGAAGATGTGCGCTACCAATACGAGAATCACGTGGGCATGTACTACCCCTTCAAACGTTTTTCCATCATCGAAACACCAGCCCACTTCTCCAGCTATCAGCGCACATGGACACAGGCACAAGAAAAGATGCAGCCCGAAATGGTGCTGGTGTCGGAAAAGATGTACAACAACTGGAGATTTGACGTCAAAGGACAAAAGAAATGGCGCAAGGAAAGAGGAGGACGTGGCGGACGAGGCCGACGCGGCGGACAAACCGCTACCGACTACGACATACAGATGGGCATCGCCAGAGACATGATGCTCTTCATGATGGACGCCAATGCAGGAGTAGATTTCCAGACCGGTCAAATGGGACGAAACAATGTGTCCGTAAAGGCCAGTCCCTACTACATCTTCCCACAGATGTACAACTTCCGATACAACATCTATTCCTCGGAATGGCCTGTAGCCAACCGCATGATAGAGCTGTTGCTACAAAACGAGGACGGAGGAAACATGTGGATGAGAAATATCAACGGACTGAGCAATGATGAAAAATCACTGATGCTGATGCAGGAATTCTCATTCAAAGAACTGCAAAATGAGACCAAACACCGCGACCTCATCAACAACCTCATCAAACTGGAAGGAAAGAAACTGTTCCTGAATGCAGAGAGGAAACTCGGAGTGTCAGCGTTCCAAGACACCTTATTTGCCCACATCAAGGCCAATGCCTTCCAGAACCTCTCTTTCGAGGCACTGCTGGACACGCTGGGAGAAATAGCCGACACAGACTTCAGGGCACAACTGCAGGAATGGAACCAGCCGGCCGAACTGACTGAATTCATGATAGGAACCCCGACTGTCACTCGGGTAGAAACGGAACTGATGGAAATCTATCAGGCCGAAATCATTATCGCCAATCTGTCAGACAAAGCGGGAAGTGTCAACATGAAACTGCAATTCTGGTCACAAGGGGGAAGCAACGACTATCAGATTTTCGATGGCGAAGAGAAACCTACAGAATGGATTATAGACTTTGCTCCGCATGAAACAAAGAGAATAGTCTCTCACTGGGAGGAGAATCCCGGAACGTTCATCATCAACACGCTGTTTTCCAAAAATCTGCCCGTACAGATGAGAGCACGCACAGGACGGGTGGAAGATGTTTACACACTGACTCCCGAGGGGGAATACCTGCTGTCGAAAGATTTCCTAGACAACAAAGAGGAAATCATCGTGGATAACGAAGATGCCGACCTGTTCACCCTCTCAGTCCCTCCTCCTTCGGGCTATCTGGGCGAATGGATCAACCACAATACGGACGAAGAGGACTTCCGATACGTGGGTGTGAACGAATGGCATGCACCTGCACGATGGACAAACACTACTGACCAGAACTATTATGGACGCTCTATCCGTTCGGCAGCTGTAATCCGTTCGGGAAAAGGGAACCAATACGCCGAATGGAAAATACCAGTATCTGCACCCGGAAGATATGAACTATACTATCACGTCCGCCGTCCCGAACAATTGAGACGAGAGAACTGGTGGGGACGAAAGAAATACTTCTACCACTTTATCGTATCGTCAGAAACAGATGGTTACGAAGAAAAGACGGAACTCAACATGCGACGCTCCAGCGACGGATGGAACTTGATAGACACGTACGGACTGACAGGAGACACACTGATTGTGCGACTGACTGACGAAAGTGAACTGAACATGATAGCTGCCGACGCGGTGAAACTGGTGAGGAAGTAAAGAATGAAGAGTGAAATTTACAATAAAAAACATACATCTATATGCTACAAACTATCAGAAAAGCAACATGCCTGACAGCCCTATTCATCTGTAGTATCGGTGGATATTCACAGATGAAAATGACACTGGAAGATGCTTTGGAATATAGCATCGACCACAGCCCAGAACTACAGGAAGCATTGATAAACCTGGAGCGGTACAAACTGAGTCTGGAAGCCCAACGGGCATCGTTGAAATCAAAGTTCGCACTGACGCTGAACCCGTTCACCTACAGCAACAACCGTTCGTTTGACAACCGTTTCTCGGAATGGTACACCAATGAATCTTTCTCCTCCAACGGAACATTCAGCATCACTCAGCCCATCATCTGGACCGATGCCACAGTGTCACTGAACAACAAATTCGGATGGCAAAACAACACCAGTACCGGAATGGGAGGAGCAAACAATACCAACAAAGCATTCAGTAACGATCTCTACTTGAGTATCAACCAACCGCTGTTCACCTACAATCGGACAAAAACCGACTTGAGAAGCATTGAGTTGGACTACGAAAACGCATTGATAAACTATGCGTTGCGACGTCTGAGCCTCGAAAGCACCATCACAGCATCGTTCTACAACGTATATACAGCCAAAAACAATTTGGAAATCAGCGAAGCGGAATTGAAAGATGCGCAACAAAACTTTGATATCATAAAAAACAAAGTAGATGCAGACCTCTCGGCTCGTGACGAACTTTATCAGGCAGAGTTGAATCTGTCCACAGCCGCATCAGCAGTGGACAACCGAAGAGTTTCACTGGAGAATGCAAAAGATGACCTGAAACAGCTGCTGGGCATTACCATTGACGAAGATATAGACATTACTGCAGAGATTTCAGCCCAACCCGTAAAGATAGACATGCTGACAGCCATACACAGTGCATTGGGCTCGCGTTTGGAGTTGAGACAACGCGAAATCTCACGTACGGAATTGGACATACAGATGAAACAGATCAAGGAAATGAACAGTCTGGATGGAAATATTTCATTGTCACTGGGTATCATGGGAGACCACGAAAGGTTACAGAATATTTATGAACACCCGACAAATAATCCCAGAGTGGCCGTAACACTGAGTGTACCCATCTTTGACTGGGGAGAACGCAGAGCACGTATCAAAGCACAAGAACTAGCCACCAAGATATTTGACCTGCAGACGGAAGAAGAACGGAAATCTATAGAAATAGCAGTCAGAAAAAGCTGCCGCAGCTTAAGAAATCTGGAAGCACAAATAGCCATAGCTGAACAAAGCGTAAAGAACGCACAATTGACCTACGACTTGAACGCTGAAAGATATAGGAATGGAGAATTGACCGGTATGGAAATGAATCAGTTCCAAACCCAGCTTTCAAACCAAAAGATGTCTTATATGTCAACGCTCATCAACTACAAGTTGGAACTGTTGAACCTGAAAATCATCTCGTTGTATGATTTCGAAGCAGACAAGCCAATCATTCCCATGAGTGTGATTCCTGAAGAATAATCAGTGACACTAGTGACCAGATTAACAATAAAAACGAAACAATAAAAAATAAAACTTATATGAAACGTAATTATATTCTTTTCTCCATCCTTTCATCAGCCATATTGGCTACAGCCTGCTCTGGTGGACAAACAGGAAGCAATGTGGAAATGGCCTCACCCGTATCAGTGACAGAAGTACAGGAAAGTGCCATCAAGAAATACAACAGCACCAACGGAACGGCTGTATCCAGTGCTGAAGTGGAACTGACTTCGGACATGGCAGGAGAATACCACCTGCAAATAAACCCACGCACCAAACAGCCTTACAAACTGGGAGACAAAGTAATGGCTGGCGAAATCATCGTAAAACTGACGAACAGAGAATACGAAAACGACATCGCTATCGACTCTAAAAAGCTGTCGTTGGAAATAGCCCAGCAAGATGAAGTCAAGAAACGGGCTCTCTATGAAAAAGGAGGTGTGACACAAAGCGAAATACGCAATGCTGAAGTGACGATAACCAATGCTACGTACAGCTACGAGAACGCACTGATAAGCTTGGAAAAAATGAATATAAAGGCACCGTTCACTGGAATAATCGTAAACCTGCCACACTACACACGTGATGTGCAACTAGCTGCGGGAACAAGCATTGCCACCATCATGAGCTACGAAAAAATGGTGATGGAAATCAATTTGCCTGAAAGCGCCATCAATGAGGTGAAGTCCGGACAAGAAGTGGCCATCACCCACTACACACTGCCCAAGGATACCATTTGGGGAACTGTCAGTGAACTGTCACCGGCTATCAGCCCAGAAACACGCACTTTCAAGGGAAAATTGCTTATAGACAACAAGGATTTACTGTTGCGTCCTGGTATGTTCGTAAAAGCCGACATCATTGTGGATCAAGCGGAAAATACTATTGTAATTCCCAAAGAAGTTGTAATGAACAACAGGGGACGTAAGTATGTGTTCGTCGTCGAACGTGGTGTTGCCTACATGAGAAACATACGGACCGGACTGGAGGACAAAGACAACATGGAAGTGCTGGAAGGACTGAAGATGCAGGACCAACTGGTGACCCGTGGATATGAAACACTACGCGACGGAAGCAAAGTGAAAATACAGAAGTAAGAACATGTTACCGTGTACCTGCTGCACAGTACCATGTACCATTTGCCATACGGCACAGAAATATATTATAGAGAATTATTGCAGGTGGGTTCTGCAAATGGTTAATTGTAATTGAACAGATGAAAAAACTGATAACATTGGCAATAAGCAATCCGGTGACAATCCTTATGATGGTGCTGGCCATCGGACTGCTAGGAAAAATATCATACGACAAACTGAGTGTGGACCTGTTCCCTGACTTGAACAATCCGAAGCTGTTTGTTGAAATCACTGCAGGTGAACGGCCACCTGAAGAAATGGAGAAGCAATTCGTCGAACGCATGGAATCGATGGCCATCCGAGGAGAAGATGTCATGGAGGTCTCCAGTATAATAAAAGCTGGAAGTGCCCAAATGACAGTAGAGTATGCCTGGAACAAGGATATGGATGAAGCTTTTCTGGATTTGCAAAAGGCGATGAACAGTCTGGCTCAAGATGATGCTATCAACGAGTTGAAGATTACTCAAAACAATCCCAACACGGCTCCAATCATGCTGGTGGGAATGAGTCATCAGTCCATAACCGACATGGCCAGCCTGCGCAAAGTGGCAGACTCATATGTCAGAAATGAATTGGTACGCGTAGAAGGAGTTGCCGATGTAATACTTTCGGGAGATGAAGCGAATCGTTTGATTATCGATACAGACCCTTACAAATTGGAAGCTTATGGTCTGAATGCAGGAACACTTTCTTCCCAAATACAAGAAGAGAACCAACGAATCAGTGGCGGCCGTGTAACAGAAATGGGTACAGGATACATCGTAAGTGGGGTAAACATGCTGAACACTGAGGAGGACTTCGGAAATATCATTGTAGGATACAAAGAGACTGAAGTTGCAGGGGGAGCTACAGCAAATGCTGAATTCTCTCCCGTCAGCAAGGCTCCGATATATATGAAAGATGTGGCCGACATCCACTTTGAAAACGGTGAGCCTGAGAACATTGTCCGTATAGGAGGGAAACGCTGTATCGGACTGGCCATCTATAAGGAAATGCGCTCAGGAACAGTGCACGCTGTAGCCGGTGTCACAGAACGACTGGAAGAAATAGAAAAGGCCTTACCCGGATACAAGTTTGATGTGGTAAGCAATCAAGGAACTTTCATTACCGAATCCATTGACGAAGTAAAGGAAAGCGCAGTATTGGGTGTCATTCTGGCAATCATTGTACTTTATGTTTTTTTGCGAAGAGCAAAGGTCACACTTATAATCTCTCTGGCAATACCCATATCCATCATTGCCACATTCAATTTGATGTACTTCGGAGGACTGACTCTAAACATTATGACCTTGGGCGGACTGGCTCTTGGTGCTGGTATGCTAGTGGACAATGCCATCGTTGTTATCGAAAGTATCTTCAGAAATCAAGAGAAAGGACTTTCTGTGAGAGATGCCGCGATACAGGGAACAGATGAAGTAGGTAGCGCTGTGATTGCCTCAACACTGACAACCATCGTTGTATTCCTTCCCATCGTATATTTACAAGGAGCTTCGGGTGAACTCTTCAAGGATCAGGCATGGACTGTAACCTTCTCACTTGTCTCATCCTTATTTGTCGCCATATTGGTTATACCTACACTGTATGAGCGGATTTTCAAGAAACAGGAACCAACAGAAAAGACGCCAACCACCAGCCAGCCAACACAGTCTGCAGCAGAAGGGAAGTTGACAATTTGGTATGCCAAATGGCTGCGCCGCCTATTAGAAAACCGCTGGAAAGTGGTTTTGGTATCTATCTTATTGGTCGTCGGAACATGTATGCTCCTGCCTTTCATCGGAGCCGAGTTCATGCCGAAGGCAGAAAGCCATTCGCTGAGCATCAAAGTAAAGATGAACGAAGGAACCAGACTGTCCCGCACAGCCCAGACTGTAGCCAATCTGGAAGAACTGATTTTTAATCTGACACAAGATTCACTAGGAATGATATACAGCCATATCGGTCCGGGCGGAAGCGGAGGTGATGACATTTTTGAAGGGGAGAATACAGCCCGAATGAAAGTAATCCTTTCTTCCGAATCGCACTGCAATCCAGAGGAACTGACAGCCTTATTATCAACTCATACGCAAGGGATTGAAGGACTAGAATTGTCATTCATACAGGAAGAGAACTCACTGGGCTCACTGCTTGGTAGCGAAGATGCTCCCGTAGTAGTGGAAATAAAAGGCGAAGAAATGGATCGGATGGCAGACATTACACAGACCGTCAAAGAACGCATGGAGCAAGTGGACGGTCTGTTCAACATTGCCAGTTCCATAGAAGACGGTGCTCCGGAAATAGTACTGACGGTAAACAGAGCCATAGCTGGGATGAACAATCTGAATGTCGGTTCCATCGTCTCCCAAATACAGGAACAGCTCTCAGGCATCAATGCCGGACAAATGGACTATAAGGGAGAAATGAGGGACATCATGATAAGAGTACCCGACCTTGCCTTATCTGAGTTAGGGAATATGATTATCACCAGTGGTGAGCAGAAGTTCCGTTTAATAGAACTGGTTGACATCCAGAAGGATGCTGCACCAAGGGAAATTCATCGTCGCAATCAGAACCGTATAGCCAAAGTAACGGCCAATCTGGAAGAGGAATATTCATTGAGTGAAGCAGCTACCAGCATTCGTGAAACGTTAAAGGACATAGAATTGCCAACCAACTATTCCATCACCGTGACGGGTGAAGAAGAAAAGCGGCAAGAATCGATGGGCGGACTGATTGCTGCATTGGTTCTATCTGTTATTCTGGTTTACATGGTAATGGCATCCCAATTCGAATCGCTCTTGCATCCGTTCACCATCCTATTGACCATCCCTCTGGCACTGGTCGGTGCAGTCCTTTTGTTCTTTATTACAGGAACGACCATCAACATTATGGGTGTCATCGGTATCATTATGCTCAGTGGTATTGCTGTAAACAGCTCTATCATTTTAGTCGATCGCATCAATCAAATCAAGGAGAATTACACCCATTTGACAGACGCCATCATTGTCGCTGCCGGCCAACGCATACGCCCGATTATGATGACTAGTCTGACCACCATCCTGTCACTTCTTCCCATGGCTATCACTTTTGGTGAAGGTGCATCTTTGCGTGCCCCCATGGCTATTGCCGTCATTGGTGGTCTGATAACATCCACTTTGTTGAGTCTGGTTGTGATTCCTTGTGTCTATTACATTCTGGAAAAAATGAAGGAAAGAATCATGGGATAGTAATATACTAATGTGCGATACGCCAACATGCCCATAATCGTGCGGCACTAAAGCTATCAGCACATTAGTACATCTGTATATCAAAATATTAGCACATTATTATATGGATTTCATTATAAAGCGAAGAATTACAATCTGTATGTTGTTCATAGCCATATCCATGTTAGGATATGTGTCCTATAAACACTTGAAAGTGGAGATGCTCCCCAATGCAGAACTACCGATGCTATATATCCAGGTGTCATCCCGACAGGATGTGAATCCTGCTTATATGGAATCACAAGTAATCATTCCGCTGGAAGGAGCAGTAAGCACTATCGAAGGTGTTGAACGCATAGAGTCTGAGGCTGGAAACCGCAGCGGACGTTTACGGGTGGATTTCAACAAAGGAATGAACCTGAAATATACCATCCTGAAATTGCAGGAAAGGGTAAACAATTTGTTGCCGTCTCTTCCCGAAGGATTCTCCGTTTCGGTAGAAAAAGCAAATGTTACTGGGGTAAATAACAACTTCATGACTCTGCAAGTACGCGGTACGGGTGGAGTTGACAGACTACGCAATCTGGTAGACAAAGAGCTGAAACCCCAATTGGAGAATATTGACGGAGTTGCAGCAGTAAACGTTTATGGCGGACGGGAAAAAGCCATCGAAATACGAGTAAATGAAGCAGCCTTGACAGCTTTAGGCATTACCCCCTCACGTATCAGTCAGATTCTATCGGGATACAATCAGGAACGAACCTTCTTAGGATTTATAAACGAACCTGATCTTCGCTACTATGTCCATCTGGATGCCAATTATGACCATATCTCAGAAATCGAGAATGTCATTGTAGCACCCGGCCCCGTCTATCTGAAGGACATTGCCACCATTTTCTTTGATTTGAAAGAAGAAACGACATTGAGCCGGGTCAATGGTAAAGAGGCTATCTCGGTGACATTGGTAAACGACGCACAAAGCAATCTGCTGGAACTGTCCGACCGCACCAAACAACGCATAGAGAAACTGAACGAAGAGTTCAAACCTTTGGATATTGAGTTGATAATCCAGTCCAATGCTGCTGATGAGATAGAGAAGAACATCGACCAAGTAGTCAATCTAGGCCTTAGCGGAGGTCTGTTGGCTGTTGTCATCTTGTGGTTTTTCTTACACAACATCCGCTTAGTAACATTCATAGCTCTATCTATTCCCATTTCTATATTGGCCGCATTCAACCTATTCTATGCTTTTGACATTTCTATCAACAGCCTTACATTGATAGGCTTAGCATTAGCCGTAGGTATGTTGCTCGACAACAGTATTGTGGTCCTAGAAAACATCTACCGGCTCTCTTCCTTGGGTAAAAGTCCCGAAGAAGCAGTCTTACAGGGAACACGTGAAGTATGGAAATCCATCTTTGCCGCCACACTGACCACCATCACCGTCTTTCTTCCCTTCCTTTTCTCCGAAGAAGTATATATCAAACTGATAGGTGAACATATCGGTGTTTCCATAATCTCTACTCTGCTATTCTCTCTGACGGTGGCGCTGTTCTTTATCCCCATGACCACCTACCTGATGCTCAAACGCGGCAAAGGGAAAAGTGTATTTCACGAGAAGTTCTCTATCAACGAACGCCCCATACAAATATACGCAGTGTTACTGAAAACCAGCCTGCGTTATCCCGCCGCTACCATTGTCGGCAGTGTTGTCGTATTGGTAGCTGTACTTATGATTGCACTTTCACAGAACTCCGAAAGCGGACGTACCGTCAATGCCGATCGGGTAACCATGACTGTCACCATGCCTCCCAGCAGTACATTGGAATATTCTGAGAAAATCGTGGATTTGCTTGAATCCAAATTAGACAGTTTCCCTGAAAAAGAAGATGTCATTTGCCGGATAGAGGATGAGGCCGCCTCCATTACCATGACCCTGAAGGAAGACTATTACAAGAATGGAGGACGCGACATTTCCGACATCATTTCCGACCTGAACCGTCGCATGCGTGTTCCTAATATATATATACGCATTACAGCAGGTGCATCAGGAGGTTCACAAAGTGGAGCCGCATCAGCCATGTCAGGCTTCATGGACATTCTAGGTGTAGGAGACGGTAGAGAACGTATCATCATCAAAGGTTCTGATTTTGACATGATGGACGTCATTTCTGACGACATCCGTTATTACCTTGGCGAGATGGACTTCATTGCCTCAACATGGGCTACCAATCCTGGCCGTCGTCGTGAAATCCACCTGACGTTTGACCCCGTTCTGTTAGCTTCTTACAACATATCCCGACAAAACATCACTTCAGCCCTCAGTTCACTAAACCGCCAATTCAGCACTGGTACAAACCTGAAATTAGGAACTGAAGAATATGAAATCGTCATCAAGGAAAATCTCACAGAAGAGGAGGAGCAGAAGTTACAGAACACTCCAAAGACCGTCGATGACCTGCGAAAAATCATGATTGAAGATAACAACGGTGGACTGCATGCCCTCTCTTCGTTGGCTTCCATCAAATATACGCGCGACATTGCCAGTATCAACCGGGTGAACCGCGACCGCGAAATCACAATCACCTACACCATTGACCAACGCGAAGATCTTCCGTCTGATATCATTGAGGGATACCACGACGAGATAGACCGCCTGATTGCAGGGTATAATCTTCCTAGCGGAATAGCTATCGAAGTCGATCGTACAGACGAGTCAATGAATGAGTTCAAGTTTCTCATCATGGCTTCGCTCATACTCATCTTCATGATTCTGGCCTCGGTATTCCAGTCAGTCAGCACTCCCTTTGTGTTGCTGTTCACAATTCCATTGGCTGCCATCGGTTCATTATTGGGACTACTTCTCACAGGAGGAACCCTTTTGAATGCCAACACCCTCACGGGTTTCCTTATCCTGTTGGGTGTAGTGGTCAACAATGGTATCATCCTCATTGACTATGCCGCCATCCTGCGCAATCGTGGCTACGGACGCATCCGTGCCCTCATCACCAGTGGTTTTTCACGCCTGCGTCCTATCCTTATCACTACCATCACCACTGTCATAGCCATGTTCCCTATGGCTATGGGTGATACCGATTATGCAGGAGCCATTGGTGCACCATTTGCTGTTACGGTCATCGGCGGACTCACCTTCTCGGCTTTGTTAACCTTGATACTAATCCCTACAGTCTGTATATCACTTGAGAACATACTCCGCTGGTACCGCTCTCTCAGCCGTCCCCTGCATCTGCTCCATGCAATCATTTTTGCATTGGGTCTGCTCTATATCTACACTCGTGTTGATGGCATCTTCATCCAGTTGCTTTACCTGATGGTACTCGTGGTACTCATCCCCGGTTGTACATGGTTTATCATGTCTTCAATCCGTCCGGCGGATGCCCAAATCATAGGAAAAAACGAGTCTATCACTATCGAAGTACGCAATTTGGTCAAGATATACGACCGTGTTCCCCTCTTCCAACGTCAATGGGTCAGTGGTTTGAAAATCCGTCGCCGCTTGGGTCTTGATCGCAAATTCCATCAATTGGGCGATTTTCTTCCCATTCTTTGGCAAATTGCCGTATTTGCATTCTTGGCATATATGGCAGGCTTCTATCTTGAGAACACCTTCTGGATTATCGTGATGACCTTCGCCGTATGTGCAGGCATGTACCACATCTGGAACATGGTACGCAAGTACATCAGCTACCGCCTTCCCAAGAAGAAAAAGATGCTCAGATATCTTCATCGCATCATCTATTTCACCCTTCCTGTTCTCACTTTGTGGTTCCTCCATTGGCGAGGTATTGGTGGAGCAGGTATCACAGTCATGGCCATTTTGTGGGCTCTCGGCATTGTCGTCAGCCGCACATCGGATTACCTTTACGACAATAACATCAACGTCGAACGCCTCACCGGACGTTTTGCAGAAACTCGCCGCACACTCTTCCTTTTGGTCAAGAGCATCCCTATCATTGGCCGCCGCCGTACTCCGTTCAAGGCATTACGTGGTGTATCCTTTGAAATCAAGACAGGTATGTTCGGACTTCTTGGTCCCAATGGTGCAGGAAAATCCACTTTGATGCGCATCATTACAGGCATATTAGACCAGAGTTACGGTACCATCTGGATAAACGGAAAGAACACACTAGAATACCGTGAAGAACTTCAAGGACTTATCGGATTCTTACCACAAGAGTTCGGCATGTACGAGAGCATGACTGCTTGGGATTTTCTGGACTATCAGGCCATTCTCAAGGGCATCACCGACAAGCAAATCCGACTGGAACGGTTGGAATATGTTCTGAAAGCCGTTCACATGTATGAACGCCGCGACCATAAAATAGGCTCCTTCTCCGGTGGTATGAAACAGCGCGTTGGTATCGCCCTCATTCTGCTTCACTTGCCACGCATTCTGGTGGTCGATGAACCGACTGCCGGTCTTGACCCACGCGAACGTATCCGCTTCCGAAACCTGTTGGTCGAACTGAGTCGCGACCGTATTGTCATCTTCTCTACCCACATCATTGAAGACATCGCCAGTTCGTGCAACCAAGTGGTGGTCATTGGCCGTGGACAATTGAAGTACTATGGCGAGCCAATGGATATGATAGAGATGGCACGGGACAAAGTATGGTCCTTCACTATTCAGCCAAACGAACTTCCGCAGCTTGACAGCCGCCTGATTGTAAACAACATGATGGAGGCTGACCGCATCCGCATCCGCTATATATCCAAGGAACAGCCTTGGCCCGATGCTGTCCGCGTCGAAGCCAATCTGGAGGATGCCTATCTCTGTCTGCTCAAGGGAATGTAATAGAAAAAGAGGAAACAATAACAAACCATTCAGTAAAAGACATACCTATGAAAGGAGATTCAAAACTTTCTCACCCCTCCTCTACCCGAGGAATCAGAGGAGGTTCCAGTTTCATTACCGTAGCTTCGGCTAATATGAAAATCATTTTTGGCGGAAAGTTTATCTGGTTCCTACTGACCAGTTTCCTGCTTTTTGCCTACTTCATGTGCAGCAGTCTGTGGCGGGGCGAACTTCCCGATGATGCCATGATCTACGGGCATCTGTTCTTCCCTGCCCTATTGTTGGTCTTCTATCCTGCAGCTTTCGGCATACAGAACGATGCGGACAACCGCATGTTGGAGATTATTTTCGGCATCCCGGGCTACATGTTCCGGGTTTGGCTGGCCCGCCTGTTACTCATCTTTGCGTTAGTGTTCATCGTATTGATAGTCTATGGGCTGGCTGCTTACATATTGGTCTATCCCATCAACCCTATAGGGCTGGCTGCAGAATTGATGTTCCCAGTCTTGTTCATGGGATGCATGGCCTTTTGGCTCTCCACCGTCACCCGCAGTGGTAATGCCACCGCCCTCATCCTTATCATAATGGGTATCGTACTTGTCTTTATGAGCGATTCCTATCTGCGCCACACCATGTGGGACATCTCGCTCAACCCCTACAGCCTCCCCGAGAGCATTCATCCCATCGTCTGGCAGAGCACAATGCTGAAAAATCGTCTGTTCCTCAGCATCGGTGCCATCGTATGGACCCTATTGGCGCTCATCAACTTGCAAAAGCGCGAAAAATTCATTGGATAATCAGAAGAGGAAGGCGAAAATTCATTAAAACGATATAAGAAACGTCTGTTTGGAGGTTTTGAATATACGTCTAAGAACGGCCAAATTTATCAGGTGTCCGAGGCATATCTTTCAGCTGATAAATGAAATTCTTTCAGCTGATATACTGAACCCGATCAGCTGATAGATTTTGGTGGGACACTAGATGTTTGCATTGTTATTCGGGAAGATTCCTATCGTGGCGCACGAAGAACCGTATCTTCAAGCCTGAAGAACCGTATCTTCAAAGGGATCCAAACGGATGACACTATTCTTTTAACCAAAAAAGGCTTATTTCCTCGGACACCTGATAGATTTGGGAGATAAAATGTTCTTTATCTTCTTATGATGCCTTCAGTCTGATCACCTCTTCCAAATCAATTTAGAATAGAAGTGCCATGCCCGCCCCTTCTTCAGGAATGACTGGTGGATAACCAGTTCCACTCCTTCTTTGGCATAGGTCTTCAACTCAAGAGCCTCATCGTCGGCCACAAAAAGTTTGCGCAGGCCGCTCACCGTGGTATTGTACAGCGCCTGTCCGTCCTTCGCATCCCGTCCCCACAGTGTCCGACAGATATCCTCCTTTTCCAAACGGTAATGGGGAGCAGCCTCGGCCAACATCTTCAGCAATGCCAGCTGGTTGCCCGGGATAGCACGGCACTCGCCATTCCACAGCCAAGCCTCCCCACGCTCCAGGTCGATACAAGTATTTCCCAAGATTATCAGATGGTTCGCCAGAGAGCGGAATCTCTTCCACCCTATTACCAGCAGCCAACCCACCACGGCCAGCACCTGCCACCAGCCGAAAAAGTTCATGTGCTCCAGCACTACAGCGGGAGCTATACTGATGCAGGCGCTCAGTTCCCCTTGGTTGCAGATGCCTATGTTCACCGTGTCGAGGGGTACACCACCGGTCAGTTCACGGCTGACCTCGCGATATTCTATCGGAGCATCCACACACATCGAATCTTCTGACGGAAATATCTTTCCCAAGTCGCGGACACCCAATGCAATGGCCACTTCGGCCTCGATGCCCTCGCGCACCAATGCGCGTTGGAAAAGGGAATCGACGATGGAGAGATCATATCTGCCCTTCCCATCATATATGGTTACCAACAAAAGAAAAGCCGTGTGAGTATCCCGCTGATATTGGCTATATTCAGGATGCCAAAAACGAGTGGAAATTACGATAGTATCTTC
>JAFXDL010000217.1 GCA_017516265.1 Bacteroidaceae bacterium | reverse complement strand
TTGAAGAATATATGGTCAAGCCCTCCGTGCATAAACATGTAGGTGAAGGGTTGCCACACTTGAAACTCCGTGGATAGGACAAAGTGCAGGCCGAGCCAGTTGTCCAGGTTCACCCCATATCTGGTTCTGAGGATGTAGTCCGCTGCAAATACCAGCACATTGATGATGAGCAGGTTCTTTGTAACCGTTGGCATATTGTTCATGTCTGTTTCTTTTTTCTGAAGTGGGACCTTAACCGCCCACCTTAACATATTTCAAGGCGCAAAAGTACGAATTTATATCTGTATAACATGCGAAAAACGTTTTCTCTTATGTTTTTTTCATTTTTCACAGGGAGGGAATCGGGAGTCGCAGGACTGTTACATACTACCAATTTTTCATTAAAATGTACAGCAAAAGAGTTATTTGATATGTTGTAAAACATGTTTTTCAGTTTTTTTCTGCTTTTTTTTCATTTTTCTTTCCAAAAAGTTTGGAATGTAATTTTCTTGCTCTATATTTGTACGACTTTTCATTTGAAAGTTTTGAGTTACACATAATTATAATTAATCATTTCTACTGTATGAACAAAGCAGAACTTATCAATGCCGTAGCCGAGAAGTCTGGCTTGAGCAAAGTTGATTCAAAGAAAGCCATTGATGCCGTAGTAGCATCTATCACTGAGGCTTTGAAGCAGGGTGACAAGGTTGCCCTCGTTGGTTTTGGAACTTTCATGGTTTCTGAAAGAGGCGAAAGAACTGGTATTAACCCCGCTACCAAAGAGTCTATTACCATTGCCGCTAAGAAAATCGCCAAGTTCAAGCCCGGTGCAGAGTTGGCTGAGGCTGTATTGTAAGCAGACAATTGCCTTCCAAGGTTTAAAAAAGAGATGCATACGTTTGTGCATCTCTTTTTTTAGTAGTACTTTTGTGCCTTGTTTACAAACTCGTGCATAAAATCAACAAGAAATAAGTGAAAGAAATGACCATTGAAGTTCAGATTGTTTCTTCCGTAATCGACGGAATCAAGGCCCTTTATGGGCAGGATGCTGCCGCCGCGCAGGTGCAGCTGCAAAAGACAAAGAAAGAGTTTGAGGGCCACCTTACCCTCGTAGTTTTCCCCTTCCTGAAGATGTCGCGCAAGGGACCCGAGCAGACTGCGACCGAGATTGGCGACTATCTGAAAGCCAATTGTCCCGCCGTGGCTGCCTACAATGTCATCAAGGGATTCCTCAATCTCACCATCTCGTCTGATTGCTGGATTGACCTGCTGAATGGCATCCACACCGATGCTTCCTACGGACTTACCGCAGCCACAGATGCTTCGCCGCTGGTGATGATTGAGTATTCATCGCCCAACACCAATAAGCCCCTCCACCTCGGACACGTGCGCAACAACCTCTTGGGCAACGCGTTGGCCAATATTGTGGCGGCCAACGGTAACCGCGTGGTGAAGACCAACATCGTGAACGACCGTGGTATCCATATCTGCAAGAGCATGTTAGCCTGGTTGAAGTACGGTGAGGGCGAAACTCCCGAATCGTCCGGCAAGAAGGGCGACCATCTGATTGGCGACTATTATGTGGCATTCGACAAACACTACAAGGCCGAAGTGAGCGCACTGATGGCCGGTTTCGTGGCCGAAGGCATGAGTGAAGAGGAGGCCAAGGCAAAAGCTGAAGCCGAAAGTCCGTTGATGAAGGAAGCCCGCGAGATGTTGGTGAAGTGGGAAGCTGGCGACCCCGAAGTGCGCGGCCTCTGGAAGCGCATGAACGACTGGGTATATGCCGGTTTCGACGAAACGTACAAGATGATGGGCGTCAGCTTCGACAAGATTTACTACGAGTCTGACACCTACCTCGAAGGTAAGGAAAAGGTGATGGAGGGACTGGAGAAGGGATTCTTCTACCGCAAGGAAGATGGCTCTGTGTGGGCCGACCTCACCGGTGAGGGACTCGACCACAAACTGCTTCTCCGTGCCGATGGCACTTCCGTCTATATGACTCAGGATATCGGCACCGCCAAACTTCGCTTTGCCGACTTCCCCATCGACAAGATGATCTACGTCGTGGGCAACGAGCAGAACTACCACTTCCAGGTACTCTCTATCCTGCTGGACAAACTCGGTTTCGAGTGGGGCAAGGGCCTTGTCCACTTCTCCTACGGTATGGTGGAATTGCCCGAGGGCAAGATGAAGAGCCGCGAGGGAACCGTGGTGGATGCTGACGACCTGATGGCCGAAATGATTCAGACAGCTAAGGAGACCAGCCAGGAACTGGGCAAACTGGACGGACTCACTCAGGAGGAGGCCGACAACATTGCCCGCATCGTGGGACTGGGAGCGCTCAAGTACTTCATCCTCAAGGTAGATGCACGAAAGAATATGACCTTCAACCCCAAGGAATCCATCGACTTCAACGGCAACACAGGTCCTTTCATCCAATACACCTATGCCCGTATCCAGTCTGTACTCCGCAAGGCCGCCGAGGCTGGTATCAGCATCCCTGATACCTTGCCTGCCGGCATTCAATTGAGCGAAAAGGAAGAGGGACTCATCCAGATGTTGGCCGACTTTGCCGCTGTGGTGAAGGAAGCGGGTACCACCTACAGTCCTTCGGGTATTGCCAACTATTGCTACGACCTGGTGAAGGAGTACAACCAGTTCTACCACGACTTCAGCATCCTGCGCGAGGAGAACGAAGCCCTCAAGGTGTTCCGTCTGGCCCTTTCTGCCAACGTGGCCAAGATTGTCCGCCTCGGCATGGGACTGTTGGGTATCGAGGTTCCTGAAAGAATGTAAATAATGTGATTAATGTGCTAATGTGCCAATGTGCTAATGTAGAAAATGTATTGCATTGCTATTATTATATTGGCATATTAGCATATTAGCACATTGTCAAATTCGCACATTGTCACATTAGCAAATTAGCACATTGGCACATTGGCACATTAGCAAATTAACAACATGGCTAAATCCAAATACTACGTCGTCTGGCACGGAGTCACCCCTGGCATTTACACCTCGTGGGAGGAGTGCAAGGAGCAGGTCATCGGCTGCGAGGGAGCAATCTATAAAGGATTCCCCACCCTCGAGGAGGCCGAGGAGGCCTACGACTCTTCACCTGATGTATATATAAGCAAAGCCCCCTCCGGCTCCCCCAAAGGAGGAGAGACAGAGGGGGAGGGTGCCTCTGCTTGCGTAGGGACAGAAGATGATGCTGTCTCTGCCCCTTCTCCCAAAGAAACTGAAACAAAGACCGTCCCCGTTCTCTCCCCCTCTGTGGGAACCGGAGGAGGCTACACCCTCGAAGCCGTAGCCGTAGATGCAGCCTGCAGTGGCAATCCCGGTCCCATGGAGTACCGCGGTGTCTATCTGCGCACCGGGCAGGTCATCTTCCACTTCGGTCCCGTATATGGCACCAACAATATCGGCGAGTTCCTGGCCATCGTCCATGCTTTGGCACTGATGAAGCAGAAGGGGGTGAACATGCCCATCTACTCCGACAGCCGCAATGCCATCCTGTGGGTCAGGCAGAAGAAGTGCAAGACCCGGCTGGAGCGCACCCCCCGTACCGAAGAACTCTACCTGCTCATCGAACGGGCCGAAAAGTGGCTGCGGGAGAACCCTTATACCATCCCCGTCCTCAAGTGGGAGATCCGCCAATGGGGCGAAGTGCCGGCTGACTTCGGACGGAAATAGTCTTGTCGGGCCAGTCTGCGGTCATCCGCGTGCTATCCTTAAACTTTGAACTTTGAACCTTGAACTTTGAACTTTGAACCTTAAACTTTAAACATCGCATCTATGATTACCCGCTGGCAACGCTTCATGCATAACGAAGCACTGAAAAAGAAACTCTACGACATTATTTTTGAGAGTGATACCTTCTGGGGAAAGACGTTTGACATTGTGCTCATCGTCTGTATAGCCCTCAGTATCCTCATCACCATCTTCGACAGTCTGGTCACCATTCCTTGGCTACAGGCGGTGCTGGTGGTGCTGGAGTACCTCTTCACCCTCTTTTTCACCTTGGAGTATCTCACCCGCCTCTACTGTTCGCCGGCTCCGAAAGCCTATGCCCTCAGTTTTTTTGGCCTTGTCGATTTGTTGAGTATCCTACCGATGTATCTGGGCTTCTTCTTCAGCAATGCCCGTTTTGCCATAGTGTTGCGTTCATTCCGCCTTATCAGGGTGTTCCGTATCTTCAAACTCTTCAATTTTCTGGCCGAAGGGAACATGCTCTTGCGCTCCTTGCGTCAGAGTGCCAACAAGATACTGGTCTATTTCCTCTTTGTCGTCATTCTTGTCATCAGCCTTGGTACCCTGATGTTCATGGTCGAGAGCGGACAGCCTGACACTCAGTTTACCGACATTCCCACCAGCATCTATTGGGCCATTGTCACCATGACTACCGTGGGCTATGGCGACATCACCCCCGTCACCGCTATGGGCCGTTTCCTTTCCGCCCTCGTCATGCTCCTTGGCTACACCATTCTGGCTGTCCCCACGGGTATCGTCAGTGCCAGCATGATCAAGGAGTCACGCTGCCACGACCACCGCTCTTGTCCCAACTGCCAGCGCATGGGCCACGAGGAGAACGCCCGCTACTGCAAGCATTGCGGAGCCGAACTGGAAGAAGAGGTGTAAGGGGGCTTCATAAAAAGATAATGGTTTTATATAATAGTAACTTGCTCCATCTGTTTGTAACTGCTTGGCGAATGTAGAACAGACGCTCTGCTAGAGATTTGGTTTTACGGACAATGATCATATGATGTGTAAAACCTAATCCTAAGAACTATTTAACGGATGAGGCGGTCGGGGGGGATCCGGCGATTCATTTTTATTTCCCTCCAAACCATTCTACGGCATCGTACACATGGATGGTGTAGCCGTTTATGGTGATGTCTTTGCTCTCTTCTGTGGTGATGATGGTCAAGTTGTTACATCCCAGTTTCTCGGCGGCTTGAATCAGTGAGTCTGTTTCACGCTTGGCTGTCTTTTCATGACTCATGGAGTAGGCCACTTGGATGAGTTCCAATACCTTGCTTTGTCGGCAGACGACAAAGTCCACCTCCTTTTGCCGTGATGAAGGCTTGTAGTAATAGATGTCTTCGGCTGCTGAATGGTAGCGCCGCTGTAGTTCTATGAGGACAGCATTCTCAAGTCTCCATCCGTAGTTTTCGCCCAACAAGGCGTTTTCGCGATTGGCAATGAAGCCCGTGTCTATGACATAGGCTTTTTCTTCGGTGATGCGTTCGCGGCTTTTGAACGAAAACTTCTGCAGTTTGTGGATGAGGAATGCCTGTGCTAGATACGACACATACTTTTGCACCGTGGTGATGCTGCCAATCTGTGCAATGTCGGCCAATGTGGGGTAATTGATGGTTTGGCAAGTGTTGTTTACCAAATGGTGAGCTATGCGGCGCAAGGCTTCCGGGTTCCGGATTTTGTATCGTTGGGCAATGTCCTTTACGATGATGGTTTCGATGAGTCCTTCCACGTAAGTCCGTCTGTTCTGCGGGTTGTGCAGATTTTGTAATTCGGGCATTCCACCTTCGCTGAGGTATTCAGTAAGGGCTATTTTCCGTGCAGCATTGGCTTTGGTCGTGAGTGCTTTCATGTCAACCCCTTTCAGATGGCACAGTTCGGAATAGCTCATGGGGTATAGCCGTATCTCGACATACCTTCCTGTCAGGTGGGTGGCCAATTCGCTGCTGAGCAGTTTGGCATTGCTTCCGGTGAGGAATATATGCAAGCCTTGCCGGAGCAGGCGGTTGACGAACAGATGCCAACCTTCAACGTTCTGTATCTCGTCGAAGAACAAATAATGTATGTCTGTACCATACAGTTGGTAGGTGCATTCGAGCAGGGTGTTCAAATCATTGGTGCCGATTGAAGCCAGACGGTCGTCATCAAAATTGATGTAGCCATATTTGACTCCATGCTCTGTCAGTACTTTGTGGCATAAGGTGGATTTGCCGCTCCGACGAACTCCTATTACCACTTGTGCCATGCGGCTGTCCCATTCGAACAGGTTTTCTTCGTAGCGTGGTGTCCATTCGTCACTGTAAGTACTTAGCATTTCTGACTGTTGGTCGGCCAATATTTGTATGAGATTATTTGTTGTCATTGGTTAAATGGTTGATTTTCTTGTGCAAAGGTAGACATTAATTCTTGAATAACAATGTATCTAATGGATTATTTTGCAGGTTTTGGCCGTTTCTAATGGATTATTCTGCAAATTTTGGTCGTTTCTAATGGACTATTTTGCAGTTTTTGACCATTTCTAATGGATTATTTTGCAGGTTGTTCGTTATTATATTCTCGTGGTGTTACACCGAATTCCTTTTTGAAGCATGTTGAGAAATATCGTGGATTACTGTATCCTACACGTTCAGCCAGTTCATTGATGCGTATATTAGGTTCGTTGGCCAGAATCTGGCAAGCCGCTCTCATGCGGATACTGCGGATGTATGTGGTTGCATCCATGCCGGTCATCGCTTTCAGTTTTCTGTAAAGAGTTGCGTGTGAGGCTCCCACTTCTTGCATCATGATTTGGTGTGAATACTCCACATCTGCAAGATGCTTGTTTACTGACTCTGTACATCGGTACAGGAAATCTCTGTCCACTTGCGTCATTTCTTTCGCTTTTTGCAAAATCTCATGCGCAGACATTTCCTCTTTGGTGTCGATAATCGTATTCAGCACTTCAATGAGTCGGTCGGTTTGGTTTGTCAACATGAAAAGTGTTGATTGTAACGAAGGTCGTACTTTATTATGAAGGTTATGTACCATTTCGCTCATCAAGGTCAGTGGTGTCATAAATTCGTGTAATGCTTTAACATAGAAGTTCATTCGTCTTCTGTAAAATTCCTCTTGTTGTGCTTTTTCTATTGTCAAGAGTTCTAATTGACGTTTTTTCCGACTTTTGTCAATGGCGTTGTGTGATATGACGTATATAATGAGTAGCAGTAATATGACATATAGGACTTTAGCCCACCATTGCCACCAAATTGGTTGTAGAATCTCTATTGTGAAAGTCTTGTCAATGTCTTTTTCGTACGTGTTTTGTGTCTTTGCAGTAGAATAGTGTAGAATGTATTTTCCAGGAGGCAATTGATTGTAAATGATGCTGTTTGTGCCCATGTCTGTTAGTTGTAGATTGTCATCCACGCCCTCTAGTTTGTAGCTGTATCGGATGGACTTCTCATTTCCGAATAGGAATGTAGTGAAACGTATGAGTATATTGTTCTGGTTATGTGCGAGGTATATGTGCCCATCTGACAAATCATCATTGGAACGACATTCCGAGATAGGTTTATTATTGACTAGTATGTCTGAAATGAAGGCTGTGTTGTTCTTTGGCGTTTCAAAAAGATTTTTAGGCGCGAGTGTGATTGTATGCTCTTTGTTCAGGAAACACAATGAACCATCTTGCAGACGTGTGCTCATGGTGCTGCCATAATACCCAGTTGGTAATCCGTCGTGTTGTGTATAGAGATGTTGATTCGTAACTGTGCCATATTTGTTTACATGCATTTGCAGGATGCCGTAGTTCGTGGTCATCCAGAAATTTCCATACTTGTCATAATCCATGCTGTGGACATTTTCTCCTAAGATTCCCATTTGTTCACTGGTACAACGAAAACAGTCTGTGATTGAGTCATAAAGCAACAGCCCCGGCTCACTCGTACAGGCCCATATTCGTCCCTCTTCATCGTTGAGTACCCTGAAGATGCCTCCAAGCTGATATTCTCCTTCGTCATCGTGTCTGCTTGTCAGTTCTCCTGCATTATCGTGAGCTGTTATTCCTCTTTTATTGACATGGGTGTATATGGTTATTTTGGCTTTGTCCGGTTCTAGTAGATTGCCTTCGATATGTGCGATACCACCAATCAGCCCCAACCAGATGTCTTCTTCATTAACGATGTAGGTTGACAGAATGTGCATGGTGCTGATGTTGCAGGAATCTATGTGGTGGATGAATGCCCCCTCTCTGTTGTCTGTCATCAGGTACAGGCCTTGCCATGTCGCTATTAGCACATGTCTTTTATCTAAGGTCCCGAAGGAGTATATGGAATTGTTCTTCAGCCACCCGGTATTCTCTTGTGTCAGGTGGCGGATTATTTTACCGTCTTTAATGATGTGCAGCCCGTCGTTCCATGTCCCTATGTAAGTGTATCCTTCTTCGTTTTCATGAATGGCGTTGATATATGGAATGGTGCTCCATAGTAGTGTGTCTTTCAGTTGTCGGACATCAAACTGCGAGATGATAGGTGTTGTCTGTTGCGTGAAAGAGTGCTTATCTGTCTTGAATTGTATCTTGCGGTTTTGGTGAAAAAACACCCCTTGTGCATTGGTCGCAGCCCAGATGTTGCCTTCTCTGTCCTTGCAGAGGCTTTGTACATTTTTTCCTTTCAGGATATGGTTGTTGGGGGCATGTGGGAAAGGGCAGATTCCATTGTCCGTAGCCAGAAGGAGTCCGTCACTGGAGCGTTGTATGTCATTGATTGTGAAATCTTCGTATCCTGCATGATGGCACAGGTGCCCATCTTTTATGGAATACAAGCTGTTGCGCTCGGTTCCAATCCATAAAATGCCGTCAGGGTCTGCGGATACCGCACGCGGATGTATATCTTCGGTGCCTGGTATATGCGTACAGTTCATCTCCCCGTCAATGCGGTAAATTCCGTGGTTTTGTGATACAACAAGAAGGTCTCCCCGTGAGTCTTCCCGGATGTCCAGTATCAAATCGTGCGGAATCTGATTGAAGATCACGATTTCTGCTTTTTTTGTCTGCATGTACAAGCCATTGCCGGTGCCAATCCAGAGCCGTTCGCTGTTGTCCGATAAGATGGATTTTACATAATCGTCACCCTCAAAATGGTTTATACTGACATCTTGGGTGACAGGATTCAGAGTGTTGAGTCCGAAGAATGTCCCGGTGAATATGCGTCCGTCTTTTCCCGTGTCGATGCATTGGATGTCAGACGAACTGAAAGCGTGCGGATGAGCCAGATTGTTGCGGTACACTTTTTTGTTGTAGCCGTCGTATCTGATTAGTCCCAGTCTGGTTCCTATCCAGATATATCCGTCATTGTCTTGGATGACGGACGATGCTTCTTCGCAAGGAAGTCCTTCGATGTGCCGCCAGTCGGAATAGGCATTTGCAACCTCCGACAAGCCGACGAAGAACAAGGCAATGAGTAGTGTCGTTTTTGAATACATGCCGCAAATATAGCTGTTTTTGTCTGATTTCAGTTCTATGGCAGGTGACAAATCATCTCAAAATCAGCAAAAGAACTTATTTTGTACATAATTGAACGGATAAAGGCGGACTGAATGTGCCAATTGGTGTTCCTTTGTGCCATAATAATAATAATTTTTGTTCAAAACAGTAATCACATTAATTTTAATAGTATGAAATCAAAAAAACAAGTTTTATTCTTATGTATGGCGGCAGCGTTGGTCAATCCGCTGTTTGCTGCTCATGAAGTTACGGAATTGCGAACTTTGGGCTTGGATACTCCGATGGGGATTGAAAGCAATCCTACGTTCAGTTGGAAGTTTACGTCTGATGAGCGTAGTGTGATACAGGGTGCATACGAAATCACTGTCACTGGGCCTGATGGTGAAGTCGTGTGGAACAGTGGCAAGGTGGAAAGCCGCAGACAGACCGATGTCCCTTATGAAGGCGGAGCACTTCAAAGCATGACCAAGTATGATTGGGCATTGGTTGTGTATAATCAGCACGGTGACGCATCAGAGACGGCGACAAGTTCTTTTGAAACAGGTCTTCTGGAACAGGCCGAGTGGGAAGGTGCAGATTGGATTGCGATGAAGACCTCTCCCTACAAAGCCGTCGTGGAGATTCTGCCTGAAGCCGGAAATGTCAAGTCGCAATATGTCCGGATAAACGTCACTGCCAGCGGTCCTCATGCGGCCAGTGACCCCAACTACGGATTTGTCCAGATTGCCGAAATAGAGATTTATAATGAGGAAGGAGAGAACATAGCCCCGAAAGCTAAATTCTCCGCTACGAATGCGTGGGAACTGGATTCTTACGGTTGGAGCATCAACTACATCAACGACGGTGTCATTTCCGGTGGAAACTCCAATGGATTCACCACTACACAGAATTGTACTTCGACAGACATTGTGGCCGATTTGGGCAGTGTCCGGGAGATTTCGCGCATTGTCCTTTACCCTCGTCAGGACGACCCGGCCTTAGGCGATGCAAGCAAGGTGGCCAACTTCCCCAGCAGTTATACAATAGAGACTGGTGTCACTCCATCGGAGTATACCCTGTTCTATCAGGTGGAGAATGCCGAAGCGCCCAACTATCAGAACAACAACAATGTGCCTTACTTCGGATGCAATTTTGACGTTGCCTCAGGCAAGTCTGTCGTTTCAGCCCGTCTTTATGCTTCAGCGTTAGGAGTATTTACCATGAAACTGAATGGTAGTAAAGTGACGGAGAATGTACTTGAACCGGGTGAAACGGCTTACGATAAGCATGTGCTTTATAGCACCTATGATGTGACTCCGTTGCTAGTGCAAGGCAAAAATACACTCATTGCCCAAGTGGCAGGCGGTATTGCCAACATGAGCCGGATGAGTGACCGTTTCGTAAAGCCCGAACTGGCCAATAACGCAGCCACGACATCACTTCGTGCCATACTCCGTATTACCTATGCAGATGGCTCTGTAGAACAGGTCTGTACGGATGCAGACTGGCGCACTCACAAGTCGCCCACTACAGGAAGCAATTGGTATGGAGGCGAAGATTATGATGCCCGCCTCGAAATCAGCGGTATCGGTAAAGCTGGTTTTGATGTCAGCGGATGGGAGAAATGCGAGATTGTCACACCTGTCTTCTGCTCCCCCCATGTCTCTTCTGCCAACCTGGCCATCGGGCAGATGCGTGCTCGCGAATATGAACCTCTGCGGGTGGTTGAGACGTGGAAGGCTGTCAGTGTCGTACAAAACAAAGCAGGAAACTACCTTGTTGATTTCGGGCAGAACTTTGCCGGAACTTACTCGTTTACATTGAAAGAACCGGCAGGAACGGTTATTA
This sequence comes from Bacteroidaceae bacterium, assembly GCA_017516265.1. Lineage (GTDB taxonomy): Bacteria > Bacteroidota > Bacteroidia > Bacteroidales > Bacteroidaceae > Phocaeicola_A. Next base: position 21,402 of record JAFXDL010000217.1, on the reverse strand, counting down.
CTCTGTATGATTCTGAATTGCAAGAAAACGATGCCTGCAAGTTTGAATACATGTATGAACCTGCAGGAGCCAGCAATAAGACTCTTGATACTTATATTTTCCGAGGTGATGTCAACGGGGAGACTTGGGGACCCGAGTTTATGTACCATGGTTTCCGCTATTTGGAAATATCGGGACTTACCAAAGCTCCACAACCAGGCGATTTCGTTGCCAAGCGTATCAGATGTGATGTTAAGACGGTTGGACATTTTGAGACGAGCAACACACTTCTGAACGACATTCATCGCATCTGTTACAACGGTATCCAAAGCCAGTTGTACAACACCGTGACCGACTGTCCCCATCGCGAAAAGTTAGGGTGGTTGGATGTCCCCAATATGATGTTCTATTCGCTTTCCTGCAATTTTGATGTCAAGACACTGCTCAGTAAAGTCGTGATGGATGCCTTTGACTCTCAGGGCACTTCGGGCTATGTGCCCAGCACAGTACCCCATTTCATGAATGTCTATGATGACGATCTCAATTGGGGAGGAGCAACCATCACCATTCCATGGCGCAACTACAAGCAGTATGGAGACAAGAGTCTCATGCTCCGCTATTACGACCGGATGAAACGCCTCATCACCTACTATGGCACGTTGGCCAATGGAGGCATCATCCGCAATGATTATAGTGTGCTTTCCGACTGGGGGCAAGAGACAAGCGGTCTGACGAATCACACCAGCAGTTCTTTCACCCTGACTTGCACCTATTATTATCTGCTTGAGGTGATGGCCGAAGTAGCTACTGTACTGGGACATGATGCTGATGCCGAAACATGGCTCGGACAAGCCGAAATGGTCAAAGAGGCTTTCAACAAGCGTTTCTTCAAGGATGGGGTTTACGAGTACGGCAATCAGGCCAATTACAGTATGCCGCTCTTTTATGGCATGGTCGATGAAGAGAATATTGAGGCTGTTGCCCGCGCTTTGGCCGATGCTGTAAAAAACAGCAAATACAGCATCAAGACCGGTGAAATCGGTCTTCGTCCTACCCTGATGGCTTTGGCTGCCCATGGATATAATGATGTAGTGTATCGCATGGCCAAGAAAACGACCTATCCCAGCTATGGCTATTGGGTGAAGCAGGGGGCTACCACTTCGTTGGAATATTGGGACATGTCGCTCAGCCAGAACCATTGTATGATGGACCACATTGAAGAATGGTTCTTCTCACAGTTGGGTGGCATCTCCAATGCTGACGAGGCTTATGACTCGGTGAACATTTCTCCGTGGATTCCGGCTGATATGGCACAGGCCAATATCGCTGTCCAATCTCCACGTGGAGAGGTGCGTATGGCCTGGAATCGTACGGAAAGCACCACAGACTATCAGATCAATGTCCCCGCAGGTTCTATAGCTAAAGTGACACTCCCTGTCGTGAAAGGACTGAGACTTTACGAAAAAGGTACGGACATCAGCGAGTTGCCATCTGTAAGCAATGTCCAATATGCTGACACTCTCGTATGCTTTACGATTGGAAGTGGCGACTATTTGTTCACGATGGATGGCAGTACGCTGACTGAAGCCGAAGAAGATAATGAGGACGATGATACAGAAGAAGATGATGAGGAAGGTGACATCGAAGGCGAGGAGGTTACAGATACGTATATACTCAATCATGGGTTTGAGCATCGGAATACGAATGCAATACCTTGGGCTCCGACGAGTTGGGTACTTGACTTTCCTGACACCAATGGCAATTATGGTAGTATAAGCACCAGCGACCAACGCAATGTCAACCCGACAGAAGGTTCATATGATTGGCATATCTGGTATGGTGGAGACTACATATCTGTGCGTCTGTATCAGACAATTTCCAGTCTTCCGCAAGGGAGCTACCGTATGTTGGCGGATATGCGGTGTGTAGATAATGCCGCCATTACAGGAAGGCAACGTTTGTTTGCAACTGTGGGCAGCAGTGTCATCAGTGAGCGTACCATTTATTCCGAACCGTATAATTCAGATGGTTCCGTCAACATCAACAATAACGACAACGAGAATCCTCGGAATTGGCGCACCCTTGGGCTGGATTTTCTCTTAGAAACAGACAATTCTGTTACGATTGGTTTTGATTGTCCACGGGGTGAAACTAGTAGTTTGGGAGGGTTTCAGGTTGATAACGTACGTTTGTTTCGTCTTTCCAATCAAGGGACAGGCATTTCTCCTGTCATAGAGGAGGCATCAGCCTGTCAGGAATATTATACTTTGTCAGGCATGCGCCTAAAATCTTTGCCAGAAAGAGGATTTGTCATTCGTAAGGGAAATGGTAAAGTGAGCAAACTGCTGTTGAAATAAGGGAAAAACGAAGAATCCCGTATTCCCCCAAAAGGTAAATCTGTCTGCCAGTTTATAAACATTCAAAGAGTGAAGAACCATCGTGTATGAACACACTATTGGATTCTTCACTCTTCATTCTTCGTTCTTCATTCTTCGTTCTTCACTTTTCACTCTTCACTTACATACAGCTGGCCATGCCTATGCTGGTGCCGATGGCTGTAAGGATGGTGATTAGTGTCTGAATCACCAGTTTCCAGATTTCATTCAGCAATCCTCCTTTTTGTGAGACATGCGGTAGTCCACATAGTTCTTCACTCCAAGTACGGAGCCGGCAAAAAACATGGTGTGTCTCAAGTAGTCGAGCACCGACGCTGCAATTTCACCCGATGGAGGACTGAAATAGTCAATGTACGTGAGCGCGACCCCGGTAGCCAACACTACGATGGCGGTAATTGTCTGCACACTACTCTTTTTCATCGCCGCTCAGATTACAGGGGGTTGTTACCATCATCGTTGCCGGAGCCGCCACTGGTTCCAGAATCCGTGCCTTCGTCCTTTTCTTCATTGTCGTCGGTAGTAGAACCGGTGACAAGGTCGTTCAGCAACGTACCCGTGTTAATCATTTCACGCATCTTGCTGCTCTGGCGGAACTTCAAGCTGAGTCCTTCCACTGCATTCACTCCAGCTTCCTTCGGGTTGTCCGTCGCTTTCGTTTTGGCCGAGAGATAGAAGTATCCCAAATCGCCCAAGGCCAAGGAGTGGCCGTTCAGCAAGAAGAACTTGATTTGCTGTGTGAGCGCATAGAACGATGCCACCATCTGCGCCTTTGCGATACCGGAGTTTTCACAAGCAAAGTCAATGAGCTGTTCTTGCGAAATGGTGGAGTAACGGGTTGTAGAAGTGATGTACTTCATTTCATCAGCGTAACCAACACGCTGATAGTTGGTCTTTACATTGATAATTCCTTTCATGACTGTAAAATGGATTTAGTTAAACATTGGTTTTATTATCGATTTTCTGCTTCGTGTCGGACGGCTTGCCACTTTTCACGAAATTCAAAATCAGTTCCAAGACTTTCAACAGGATAGCAATCCAGTCAGGGAGTCTTTTGCCCTCAGAAGTTGTTGTTGTTTTCATAACAATCTGTTTTTTATTGGTTATTGAATGGTTATGGTGATTTCCTTCCCTGCCTTCTTCTCATTGTCCAGGAAGAAGAACAGTCTGTCAAATGTTATGCGCGAACACTTCAGCGTGTCATAGTCTGCGCGGTCTCCCACAAGGATGCACCCCAAGGTGTCTTTCACACTGTTTCCCCAGTGAATCATGATGCCGCTGAAGTGTGGTACATTCATCAGGTAGGGCATTACCCGCTTGAACTTGGGCGACTCTTTCAGTTCGATGCGATACGTCCCCTCGGGGATGGCGGTCTTGCCATGCACCTTCCGTTCGGCAGACAGATTACGTCGTTGTGGCTCCAGTGTGTGGCAGAGCATCTTTTCTTCTACATAGAGGATTCCAGTGGTGAATCCCTCCTGCAAGCTAGTGCGAATCAGTGTCAGTTTCATTGTGATTCTCCTTTCTTTTTTTGTCGTTAATAATATAAGGTATGTTCTCACTGTCAGTTCCGGCCGGTTTGTCTGACTTACACTGCGAAGATACGACAAAAAAATACCCCTTTCCAAGCAGTTGGAAATTGGGGTATGAAGATTTGGAAACGAACGTGAATTGTCCGTGTAATATGTAGAATCGCAATATGATGGCTGATTATCAGTGGCTTGCGGCTATGCGTTCTTGCCCGCAGACAAATCTTTCAGACTGTCAAAAAATGATGTTTTGTGGAAATCTTCTTGTAGCTTCTGGAAATTCTTCCAATCTGGATTTCTTTTCAGACGCACTTCTACGTTCGTCTCCTTTTCGAGCAAATAATCCAGTTTGTTCAGGCGGTTGCTGAAAGTTCTTCTGTCCTGCTCCAGATCCGTGAACACCTTGGCCTGGATGAATTTATAGAATTGGCTTTTGCCCTGCTCCTCAAAGTTGGTTTTTCCAAACTTCTCTTTCACGACCAGGATGAACAGATAAGCGGCAAATTGCATCTTGTCACAATCCGTCTTTTCTTGTTTGTCATACAGCAGATAGGCTGTTTCAGCAAACTTGTTTTCATCAACTACTGGATTGAAGATGTGGTGGGATTCCGACAGAATATCATCCGTACCCCCTCCTTTAGCCTCAATGCGGGCCACAACCTCTTTGGCCACATCCAACTCGCGCTGGGCAGTTTGAATATGTTCTTTCAACTGCTTCAGTTCAGAAAAGGACAAGTGATAGATTAAGCCGGCTATAGGATTACCCGACACGGCTGCACAAGCAACCATTCCCAGATGCGGAAAAACTACAGAGCCAACAAGTGCCCCACTGATGATTTTGGAACCTGCAGCGATGCATTTTGCTGCCAATGATACTTGATGTGTTTTCATAATACATACATATATTAATAGGTAAGACAATCTGTTTTGGCTACCCTTGTTCACGAAAATCGGCACCGCCTCTCGGACTGGCCTGCGCATCGTCCCCCCTTGGGACAACCGCACCCATGAACCACGAATGTATTATGTGTAATGATCCGTTGGCAAATGTAGGCAAAGAATCTGTAACCGCCAAACAAATTGCAAGAAATTTTTCAACGAATGCCTTATTCCCGTTTTTCAGCCCTACACATTCTTTTCCGAAACACTTGACACTTACGCCCAAAAGTGTCAAGAGTTAGGCGCACAACTCTTGACACTCCCGTTTACAAGAGTCAAGAGTTTCGGAACTAAGGGTCAAGTCTTTTGGACGTAAGTGTCAAGTGTTTCGGAGAAAATCGTGTTTTCCCCCTTTTTCCGCCGATTCTCCAAATCTCAGGTATTTGGTATAATTATTGGACAATCCAAGAAATTGTTTGTGATTTGCAATTGCCAATTCACAATTAATTCGTATTTTTGCCCAAAATATCAGAATCTGCAATGCGCTAACAAATTACAATAATAATGAAATTATGGTGCATTGGAGATGCTGATACCTGAACATCCACGTTACAAGCGCGTGTGAACGAAATTTTGTCAAGAAGTAAGGATATCATCATGAAAGAAAATAAAATCACCACATATGCATCGGCTGTGGCAGTTATCAAAGCTGCCATACTCAAAAGTCAGGCACGTGCCGCTCAAGCAGTCAACCAAGAACTGCTTGCTTTATATTATGGCATAGGTAGGTATATCTCTCACAACTCACGAAAAGGGACATGGGGGACGAATGCAATAAAGACCATCAGCGAGCAATTAAAACACGAACTGCCGGGATTACGTGGGTTTTCAGAAACAAGTCTGAAGAAAATGCGACAGTTTTATGAACAATGGCAAATCCTTGAATTTCGCCCGCCATTGGCGGGTGAAATGGAAACGGCTGGTAATGAAGCTGTTTTAGATACCAATGTGATTGCTTCTTTAAATCGTCCGCCAATGGCGGGCAATTTGGATGTCAACGATTTCCTCAGCATCAGTTTTACACATCATGATGAAATCCTGTCCAAGACATCCACATTGGAAGAACGTGTGTTTTACATTCACAAGGCAGCTACTTTGAAGTGGGACAAATACACGCTTCGAAGCAGTTTGAAAGCAGATCTGTTTCATCATCAAAGTAATATTCCAAACAATTTTGTGGCTACTATCCCCGACAAACGTTTGGCTATGAAAACGTTGAAAATGTTTAAAGATGAGTATCTGCTTGATTTCATCAATGTAGAAGAAATAGATGAAACAGACCCGGAGGATATAGACGAAAGGGTGATAGAAAACAGCATTGTGATGAACATCAAAAATTTCATCATGACGTTTGGAAAGGGATTTACGTATAGAGGCCATCAAGTTCATTACGATAAATTTGGAGTGGATAGCTGGATTGACCTATTGTTCTTCAATCGCGAATTGAAGTCATTGGTTTGTATAGAACTGAAAAAGGGTGAATTCAAAACTGCTTACCTTGGACAATTGGCGGCCTACCTTCGTATTCTTGATGATGAAGAAAAATTGCCTGACGAAAATCCATCGATAGGTATTATTCTTTGCAAAGAAGCGAATAGGTCTTTTGTAGAATATGTATTGCAAGACTACAACAGGCCAATGGGAGTTGCCACTTATGCACGAAGCGTAGAGCAACTTAAGGCATTACTCCCTCCAGAGGAAGAATTGAAGAGACTTATTGATAATTCTAATGGGGAGGGGTTCTGAAATAAGTGTCCAGTGTAACTCAAAAAAGTCTGGACACTTACTCGAAAAAGTATCCAGACTTTTTTGAATGAATGCGGAAGGTTTGAATTGACAGATTTGGGAATTGTAAAGATATGTTTCAACAAATTAAAGACCTATTTCCACGTCAATTTTTTCAAAGCATTCCTTAAACGAGTAAATTTTCCAGTATAATCACTTTCTCCTGCAATAGTATGCTGAAAATTAGTATTCGCATTAAATCCATTTATTGTACCTTGTTGCATGGGGGTAGGAGGTGCAAAATGCCGCCATTTTACTTGTTTCCCGCTACTATCCCATTCATCGTTAAGGGTTATGGCTTTAGAATTGGGCACAAAGGTTACTCCTTTGAAAACCCCATTGCTTTTATAGGTTAATCTCAGCATCTCCGTAGTTTCGGTCAGCATGGTTTCTGATGGAACAATATTATATGTTTCTAAGATTTTAATTTTGTCAGAGTCCATTCTGTCTACGATACAGAATTTCATCAGAACCTTGTTTGAACCTACTTCGAATCTTAAAACAAATTCTTTAAATCCACCACTTTCGGGAAATTCTATTTTCATAGGAGAAGAACATGCCCATTGCGAAAATATAAAATCAAACGTTTGTCCATTTGGTATAGATTGAGAAGATGATGCACTTGAATATGTCGCAGAGTTTTCCGAGTTTGTTGGATTTCCATTCTTATCTATATTCAGTGAAATCCATTCGCCTGCATCATTTTCATATTTGAATTCTTCACCCAACAACATAACATTTTTATATATTGTGGGAATAATTTCTTTTCCAAATGAATTACAAATGCCTTTATAACCATCTTTTTCTACTTTATAATAATCACCATAAGCTGCATAGTAAACATTCTTGTATTTTCTATCAACATCTATAATTTCTCTACCATACGAATCGCAAATACCTTCATAGCCGTTCTTTTTTACTTTATAAATTCTATCATTTTTGTCATAATAAATACTTTCGTATTTATTTGGAACTATAATTTCATTGCCTTTCAAATCGCATACACCATTATATCCATTTTTCTCAACGGTATAAATTCCAGACTCTGCATAATAAGTAGAAATGGACTGATATTCGCGACTTAATGGAATAATCCAAGAACCACCTTTTGAAAGGATACCCGCATGACATCCTTCACCACATTCAACGTAAAAGGCTTTAACATCGTCATAATACCACACGTTCTTGTATTTTACATCTAAAATTGTATTACCATTGCTATTAGCTATACCATAATAAAATTTCCTATCATATGTACTTAATTTGTACCATTCAAATCCATCATCTTCAAGGTGATATTTTCGTTCAATGGAAGGAGTTCGAGCCGATTTTTTGTTTCTGTTATTTCGATTATATTGCTGCTGCCTGTTATAATTATTCATCGCGTTACCTATTCCATACAATACACCTTCCCAAAATTGAGAATAAGAAGGAACCGGATTTATTGTAGTCAAAATCAATGAAATCAATATTAATCTAACTGTTTTCATATTATAAATTTTAAATAAATAATTTATTTTATTCTGTGACAGGGCGAACGGTGTGGCCGTAGTAACGGAAGAACCAACTGACCCAGTAGTAGTAGCCGTCATTGAAGAAGAGGTAGTACGCGTCGTCGCTGCTGTTCTCGTTCAACGTAGCAGACCAGTAGTGGCCGTCCGAGCCACGGCCGTTGAGATCCGTACCGTAGCGGTAGCCCGCAGCGGGCAGGAAGATACTGTTTCCGTTAGGCCCTTTTACTTTCATTCCTCTCACTCCGTTTTGAGTTGTCCATGTCCAAGTGCAATCTTCATCCAGTTCTTTCATTTCCTCCTTGGTTGGCATACGCCACTTGCTGCCCCATTTCACGGTGGCCACATCATCGGAAGAGGTCAATGTGGTGCGGTTATCCACTGTGCCATAGTCACTATCCGTACAGTACTTAGTCATAGTGTCATCTGTTCCCTTGCACCATTTGTACGTTTTCCAACTGTAATCGCTCTTTGTCGTAGTCTCTCCCCAAGCGTAATAGTCACCGTAATCTTCGGGCTTGGATGCTCCCACGTTGCAAGTCGCCCATTTGACGGAGAGGCCGAGGTCAACGTAGGCGTGACCACTGATTGTACCTGAAATATCGTCATTCTCTTCTTCATCTTCATTGCCATTCTCATCCACATTCGGCTTATAGTCCGTATCGAGGTTGACATATCCCGGACGGATATTCTCTTCCACATAATATTTCTCCCCGTTTGCTTCCACAAAGACACGGACCATGAATTTCTTGACCGCATCTTCTATGATTTTCTTGCAATCTTTCATCAGGGTCTTTTCAACAGATGTCAGTGTGCTGCCGCTTGCCTCTTTATCCCGCAGTTTTTTGTACGATATCATGTTGTACTTCTCATCCATAACCACAGTTACTTTGCCGGTGCTTCCGCTCATAGTAAAGTAAGCCGAATTGATATACCAATCGTATCCGTACTCTACACCATACTTGAAGTACTCATTGGGGTATTTTTGCGCAAGCTGCGACTTGACGGTGATTTCTATAGCAAGTTCTTCCAAATTGAACTCGTCCGTCACCTGCACGTAGTCTTCGAGGTTGTCCTCGTACTCCATATTTTCGGCATTCTGGTTCACGAAACTGTAGTCGCTTGAGGTCATCTTCAGAGGTTCATAGAAGCTGCTGTTCCTTGTGAGGTAACCGGCCGCCGTATAGGTGAATCTCATTGTACTGCCTGTATCTGTAAACCTGATGGTCACGGTGTTGTCTGTGATGGAGTAGGTGAACTTCTCAAAATAGGTGGTCTTGTTTGTCCCGAGCGAAGTGTCGTGGTCGGTAAACTGCTGGTAGTTGTATCCGATGTTGTTGTCCATGAAGTAATAGACATCGCTACTCGTTTCGTAATACCCACCGTAAGAGGTATCGTTCCAGTCGCTCACATCACGATTCACCCATTTGTTCGCCTTCAATACACTTTCGCTGATTTGTAACAATTCTGGTTCCGGGTCAGGAGGACACGCTGCAAACATAAAACACATCATCAACAAAAGAACTGTTGATGCCAAAGATTTAAATCTTTTCATAAGTCATTGTTTTTTAGTTTATAGATTATTCTGTGACGGGGCGGATGGCGAACCCGTAGGAACGATCCTAAACGTTGTCCCAGATGTTGCCGCCGCTGTAGAAGTCGAGGTAGTACACAGCGCAGTTACCGTCCTCGTCCAACGTAGCAGACCAGTAGTAGCCGCTCGAGCCACGGTCGTAGAGGCCCGTACCGTAGCGGTTGCCCGCAGCGGGCAAGAAGATGCTGTTACCGTTAGGACCAGTTAACTTCATGCCCTTCACACCGTTTTGGGTTGTCCATGTCCAAGTACAATCTTCACCACGTAATTCATTCATTTCCTCCAAGGTTGGCATACGCCATTTGCTACCCCATTTCACGGTAGCCACATCGTCAGAGGAGATTAATCTGGTACGGTTATCCACTGTACCATCGTCACTATCCGTACAGTATTTGGTCATGGATCTATATGTTCCCTTGCATCATTTGTACGTATCCCAATCGTAATCGCTCTTTGTCGTAGTCTCTCCCCAAGCGTAATAGTCTCCGTAATCTTCGGGCTTGGATGCTCCCACGTTGCAAGTCGCCCATTTCACAGAAAGGCCGAGGTCAACATATTTATGATTCTGAACGATTCCACCCTTTTCTTGCACCGCACGAACATTCAACCCGCAACATCGGTCTGCGTCACCGAAATAGCAATCAGACATTTCGTTTGCCATGAAAAAACGAGATGCGTCATTATTGTCAAAATCTTCATCGCCATCTTCATATCCTAACGAATATGCCCAATATTGTCCGTGTAGATTTCCATCTTCATCGTATTCTTCAAGAATTGTTCCTTCATAAGTACCCCCTAATGGTAAAAAGATACTTTTTCCATTCGGGCCAACGACTTTATAACCATTCTTTATCCTTGACCATGTACACTGTTCGTAAAGTTCACGCCACTCCATTTGACTTGGCATACGCCAATTGCTGCCACATCTCACCGTAGCCACATCATCAGAGGAATCCAACATTGCTTTATTATCTACTGTACCATAATAGCTGTCAGTACAATATTTGGTCATCGTGTGATCTGTCCCCTTGCTCCATTTGTACGTTTCCCAACTATAATCTTTTTTTGGTTCAGTCTCTCCCCAAGCAAAATAATCGCCAATCTCCTCAGGAGAAGATGCTCCTATATTACAAGTTGCCCATTTCACAGAAAGGCCAAGGTCAACAGCTTCGTCATTATTATTGTTGACATTTTCAAACTTGTCGTCATCATCGTCATCACACGCTTGTACAGCACAAAGTGAAAATCCCAAGAAAAGTAGTATAAATAGTTTCTCGATTAATTTAAGATTCATCATATTTTATTGTCTTAATGGTTTGTAATTTAAACATTTGCATATAGTCCCAATCCCCAAAGTATAGACAATAAAAAAACGTGGACTAATAACTTCGTCTACGCCTTCTGCGGTATTGGGGATAACCTAGCACACATATACGAGTAAAAGCCCACGCCGAAGGGCGTGAGCATCAACTTTTACTCTTGTGTGCTTCGTCAAATTCCCCAATTTTCAGAAAGCAAGAATAAAGCTAACGCTTTTTTATTTTAATATGTCTTTTGACCGTTGTTTAATTCATTGGCAATACTGTTTTGAAGTGAATACAAAATCTTTGTCGGGACAAAAGTACAAATTAATTTTGAATTATTACTTATGACCTATGAAGAATTTTTCGGATTGTCCCCATTTTATCCATTGTTCCGCATGGAAAGCGGATGAATGAGGGACAAAGATACATTTATCCTATTCAGAATAACCCTGTTTAAGATAAAATTGCTTTTTGATTATGGGAGTGTGAACTGTGGCCATTTTTTTCTATTAAGCAATCAATTATGATGCATAAAATAGGTAATTTTGTCGATTAAGAAGCATGTTTTAGGGTAATTTTGCCGATTAAGGGGCAAAATTTACAATATTGTTTGTTGCGACATCAAGTAATCGACTTGCTCTTTTAGCTTAGGAAGGTTTCGGTTAATTATTCCCCATTATTAGTGTCCGCTAAAACTTTTACGGTTATGTTGGCTTCACGGTTCATGCTGTCTCTGTCACCCTGAGCGTAGCCGAAGGGTCTATCAGCCAGAGTCTTATAAAATGTTTTGCTCGTAGATCCTTCGACTTCGCTCAGGATGACAGAGACCGTCAGTTCTGCATAAAAGAGGGCTTACCTACATCTAAGAGATTCAAGGATAGGGTATTATTGGTGTTTAGCGGACACTAATAATTCCCCATAAATTGAATCAATGGCTACTTGGACATCGTACAGATATTTAAAAAACAACGTTAACGTCATTTTAAAAAAAAGCGCGGATTACACGGAGATAATGTGATGCATGAATCCGTGTAATCCGCGCCTTAATTTGTTTGAATCTTACTTAACGTTCAAAGGAAAATGTCTTGCTGACCTTCACTTGTCCGTTCATGAGGATTTCCTTTACGATGTTGAGTCCGGGTTGTGGAGCACTGAGGCGTGTGCCGTCCAGACTGAAGTATTGGCGCTCCTTCACAATGGCTCCGGGGACGGTGGTGGGGAGGTCGATGCCGCGTGCCCGATAGGCTCCCCAGTAGTAGAGGCGGAAGTCATCGGCCTGGAACCATCCTTTGGTGCCTGAACCTGTGCCGGTGGAACGTACACCCAAGCGAAGGGCTTTGCCTTCGGGAAGTTCCACATCGGCCACACTGAAGCGGTACCAGTCATTGTTGCCCGTGCCGCTCACCTGTGTCAGTTGGTCCGATTCGCTGAGTACTCCGTCCGCTTCGGCATAGATGCGTTGGTCGGTCAGGAAGTCGGCTCCATCAGTGTTGCGCAGGCTGGCCTCCAGTGTGTATGTTCCGGCAGGCAGTCCGCTTACGGTCTGGTGGAGGTCGATGGAGGTGATGTTCTGGTAGCAGAGGCTGACGAAGAAGATGCCGTCGGCAGCCGGGCGGTCGCTCCAGGTGTCAAACGATTCCCATCCGCTCACCTGTTTGGTCACGCTCCAGCCTGTGGTTTTGTTCTCGAAGCTGGGGTTTGTGAGAAACTCCGTCATGTCGAAACTCTGTCCCTCCAGCGGTTCGGCTGTCCGCTTGCTCTCGCTGATGGCAGCCAGCAGGGTAGAGGTGGCAGTCTTTACGTCGTCGAGGGTCGATTCTTCGCCAGCATATATTCCTTCGGCTGAGGCGATGGCTGTTCCCAGTGCTGTTTTCCCTTCGCTTTCAGCCAGGATGTTCTGAAACTCTGTGGCTTCGCCGATGGTCGCTTTCAGTGTCTTCATGTAGCTGATGCTCATGCGGGCGGCGTCCAGGGCAGTCTGCAGGTGGGTGATTACGGTTTCCAACTCTTCTTTATCCATATTGTCCACGGGTTTGTTGATGGGGCTCCCTAATGCTCCGCGCAGGGCACCGGCCACGTTGGTGAGGTCCAACTCCTGTGCTTCTTTCAGCAGTTCGTTGGCTCTGGTACGCAGTGGGGTAAGGTCTTCGGCTTCGCCTGTCACGGTGATGGTCAGTTCCTCAGAAACAGCATTGGCCGTAGTGGTGGTTCCGCTGTAGAGGGCTTGAAAGGTGTAGGTGTCCGCATAGAGGTCGCCATAGTTGTAGATGGCTTTCCCATCTGCGTCCAGCCGTTGCACGCTCAAGACTTTCCCATTGCAGAGCAGTTGCACGTAGCCGCCTTCGGTAGAAGCATCGGATACACTGAGGTGCAAGTAACTGTTCGGCTTGTCAGCTTCTTGTTCGGGACGATACAGGCTCACTGTCGCCCCTTCCGTTCGCCCCAGCGGTGTCACGCGGTAGAGTCCGCTGGCATGTGAGCGCAGCGTGGGTGCAAACTCGTTGCCTTTGAAGGTGCCCATGTCGGTGCCTTTCCACATTTCTGTGATGCGGCACTCCTGTTCGGGAGCAAAACCCAGTTTGGTGAGGTCAAGGGGGACGATGGCCGCATTGTCAGGCGCGGGATTTTGGGTGAAGACGCGGAACTCCATGGTCACTCCCGAGGGGGCATTCACTACATCGTCATCGTATCCGACGATGGCTTTGAACTGTACATACTCGTGTCCTTCGGGCAAGGTGAAGGTGAGCATGGAGGGGGCGTTCACGCCGAATCCTTTGTCGTACGTCGTGCCACCGATGCTCATGGTGTTTCCGTCGTTGTTCTTGTTCAGCTTGGGAGCGTTCCATCCGTTCACGGGGTTGGCATCCCAGTTTATGCTGGTCAGTGAATGTTCGTTGCCCGCCTTGTCGATGAGCACAGGGTTGGCCCAGTCGGCATGGTCGTAGCTCAGTCCGTCACCACCGTTGGTCACTACCAGGTAGAGTTTCTCTGCACCAGTGATGTCGGCTTCTACGGTTGCTTGCTGTATGCCGGCTTCGCGTCCGATGAATCCGCTGTACCCGGCCTGTTTGGTGGGGTCAATCTTGATGGTCACGTTGCCGCCGCTCCATTGGTCGGTGGTCTCTGTCCGCAGGGTGGGGTCTTCGTTGAACACCATGAACTCTACGGACGACTTGCTGCCCTGGTCGCTACCCGTATTGTCAATACCTGCAAAGGCGGTGAACTTCACAGCTCCCTCGGGCAGGCTGAAGAGCAGGATGGAGTTGGCGTGTGTGGCAAATCCGTTGGTGTATTGCTTGCCGTCGATGGAGAGGGTTCCGCCGTTGATGTTCTTATCTACGGCGATGTTTCCCCATCCGCAAGTGCCGCGCAGATACTTGCGGTCGGTCAGGTTAATGGTCGTTCCGTCCTTCAGCGTGACGGTGGGATTTATCCAGTCGGCATGGTCGCTATCGTATCCGTCACCTCCATCTGTTGCCACCAGGGCCAGTTCGCGGCTGCCTTCGGGTATCTCCACTTCCACGTTGGTGGCATAGCCTGTGGTCAGGTACGAGATGGTGCCGCTTCGCCACAGTACGTTCTTTGGATTGACATATTCCGAGCCGCCCAGATTGAACAGCGCCACGAATTTGTCACCGTTAGCCGGGTCGTCAGCGCTCCACATCACTTTGTTGTCCTGATTGGTGACCTCGCGGTTGTTCATTGAGTAGTGGTGCATGTAGAGGACGTCGCGGTTGGTCAGCAACGAGTCTGTAGCAGCATCGTTCTCCGGCAGATGTCCGCCGAACATCAGGGGACTCTTGAAGATAGTCCACAGGTTCATCATCGTATATTGTTCGTCGCGTGTGAACTGTGTCCATCGTTCGGCACCGCGTTCGCCACGGATACTGATTTTACCCAAGGGGAGCATGTCGGCATCGGGCCAGGTGCCTGGGGCAATATGGGGTGCCCACTTGGCGCACACCTGGAACTGGTAGTTCAGCTGGCTCCAGTTGTCCCAGAAGTCATCTACCGTACGCCACATGTTGGCATGATTCTTCACGTGCTCCACTTCGCCTAGCGGAGTTTCGCCCGGTGAGATACTGAGCACAATGGGGCGTCCGCACTGGTCGATGGCCTTGCGTATCATCTCTATCTCTCCCGTATGGTAGGGGCGGGACAGGTCGTCAATCTTCACGAAATCCACTCCCCACTGTGCATAGAGGTCGAAGCATGAGTTGTAGTACTCCTGTGCGCCCGGCTTGGTGCAGTCCACCTTGTAATTGTCGCGCAGCCAGGTGCAGGCTGAGTCATTGTTGCAGATCATGTCACAGGTGATACCGTCGGTCCCCTTGACGGGAAGTTTCTTTTCTGCCGCCACTTTGGGCAGTCCGCGCATCAGGTGAATACCGAACTTCAGTCCTTTGCTGTGTACATAGTCGGCCAAAGCCTTGAAACCTACTCCGTTGGCGGCTGAGGGAAAACGGTTCAAAGCAGGGGTGTAGCGCCCATATTCGTCATACACATAGATGGGGTTTGTCTGGTTGTACCCGCCAGCCTTGTCGTTCTCCACGAACCAGCGGATATCCACCACGATGTACTCCCATCCGTAAGCGGCCAGTTTCTGTGCCATGTAGTCGGCATTCTGTTTTACCTCGTCCTCCACGACTGTAGGACCGAAGCAGTCCCATGAGTTCCATCCCATCGGTGGGGTCAGCGCCCATTTTTGGAAAGGCAGTTCGTTGCCAGTCTGGGCCACTGTAGGCACGGCCATAGTCATCAATGCTACGGCTGCCAACGTCTTCAATACAGTTCTTTTCATTCTTTGTTAGTTTTTTATTGGTGTTAAATGATTTAATGGAAGTGAGGATGTGTCATAATTTACTTTTCATCCGCAGATGACGCAGATTTTCTTTTGTTTTTATATCCGATAGGTTATAATCTATCCGCGTTATCTGCGTCATCTGCGGATGAGAAATTGAATAGTTACATTTTGACACAACCTCCTGTTTGAAAGTCTATGTCTGTGGGTCGTTAATGTCCCCCGCAATCGGTCAGATAGTGCTCTTGCTCCACAAATTTGCTGTTGCCCACATAGCTGTCGAGTATGTACTCGTCGGGGAAGAGTTTGCCGTCGATGGCGGCTTGGGTAGAGGTGCAACTGTAGATGAAGGGTTCTACACCGGCATAGAACAACGCCGCGCCGAACAGGGTGCCCGTGTAGCCTTCGTCACAATACATTGTGCCGGTGATGTTCCCTTCGGTATAACAGCCATGTACGGGAGAATTGCCATATTCACCGGCAAGTCCGCCTACCCGAGAACGGGTCATGCCTAAATTGTCAAAGGTGTATTCGTCGTTCAGCACACTTTCGGGGAACGCCATGCCCGTCACATCTCCCGTACTGCGGCATTCGGTGAGTCCTTGGCAGGCGGTAAGGTAACCGCCTATTCCGCCCGTAGAGGATTCGGCATAGGGGCCGAAGTCGGTGCTTCCAGCTGTCACATTGCCTGTGTTGATGCAGCGTTCCATGGAGACACCATTCAAACTTTGTCCCACAATGCCGCCTATGCAGTACCAGGGCTGTGCTTCTTCGTCGCTTGTGGCATCGCCGCGTTGGATGTTCCCGATGGTGATGTCTCCTGAGTTTTCGCAGTCGGCGAAGACGTTTTCTTCGTTATGCAGCGATTCCCACATCTGTCCTACGATGCCGCCTGCAAGTATGCTGTTGTTGGCCATCTGCATGATGATTCCGTCGGAACTGAGATTGCCTGTATTGCGGCAGTTGATGAACCAGAAGTGGCCACCTCCAAGGCGCGACATTCCGTAGTCGCCACAGATGCCGCCCATGTCGAGCTGCACACAGGTGATTCCGTCTGCTTTGATGTCGGCATTGTTCACACAGTTTTCGAACCTGATACGGTCGGATACGGCTCCCACAATGCCGCCCACCTCGATGCTCCCGGCAGCCACGCGGCCGTCCATGTCGATGCTTCCGCTGAACGAGCAGTCGTAGAACTCGCTCCAGGTTGCTGTAGCACAGAATCCGCCTATGCGCATTTCATAGACACGCCAATCGTATTTGAATTTGATGTCGCTCGTGATGTGGCAGTTGCGGAACACCTGTTTGCCTCCATTGGAACTGCTACTTGCCAGCACTCCTATGCTCACCCGTGAAAATGCTCCGGCCAACGTCTCGCTGTTGCTTACGGCTCCTCCGGTGATGTTCACGTCGGCATCTATCGTCAGGTCTTTCACGGAGTATTCGTCATAGGTGATGCCGATGCTGGCGAATAAGCCGAAACTCGTCCTGCTTCCATCCGAATAGTGTACGGGCTGCAAGTTCAGGGTTCCCTTTATGGTGTGTCCGTTCCCGTCGAAAGCTCCGTAGAAGGAGTATATTTCTTCGGCATTCATCTTGAATGTCTGTGGGGCGCCGATGGGATACCATTGGTAGGTCTTATAGACGGTGATGTCGTTCATCAGTTTGAAGTATTTGCCCGAAGTTTCCAGCGACCCGTCGCTGACGGCATTGATAAAGTATCTCAGTTCCGGGGCATTGCGAATCAGGTAGGGATTGTCCGCTTCGCCCGTGCCGTAGAGTCCTTCTGTGGGTTTCGTCTGTGGCTTCAGTATCATGGCTGTAGCCGTGCTGTCATACTCTTCGTAGGGACTGACGTAGGTGGGGTTGTCTATTTCATCATCATTTTCCTCTTCCATCAAATCTTCCAGTTCGCTACAAGCCGTAAAGGCTGTCATACACAAGGCACCGCACAACAGGATTCTTCCCCAGCGGTGGATGTCCTGTGTCCATTTTGCTGTTTCTCCGATAAGTTTCATAATCGTAACATGTTTTATTATTCCGTTGCAAATATAGGCATAAATCTGAAAAAAAAAGGAAATGTCAGTGGAAAATTCAATGGGATACAAGGCAAATCTCAGCGGGACATGTGGCCTTGCGGCTTTTAAATGCGGGCAAAATGAAAAAACGAATATGTTTTTTGATACCTGTCCGGCCGGATTCTGACACCTGACAGATTTCTTTTTGACACCTGACAGAATTTCCTCGGACACCTGATAGAATTCCTTTTGACACGTGATAGAATTTCCTCGGACACGTGACGGAATTTCCTGAAGTGGCAGTTCTTGCGGATGAAAAATGAAAAAAAAATGAGTTTTCTTCGTCCGTTTGATTTAATTCGCTTATATTTGCACCGTTTCATGAAATAATAACAGCATTTGCGAATTTATGACTAATACCGACAAGACGAAGACAGCCTCTGATTTCGCATTGATGACCTATGCGTTGGATCATGCGATTGAGGACATCTTTGCCACCAAAGCTGATGGTACGATGGTGTATGCCAACGGACAGTTCAGACTGCATCACGGTCTGAAGCCGGATGAAGACATCTCCCCACTCAATATAAAGAATTTGACCCCCTTCCCACAGACAGCTGAACATTGGGAATATATCCTCAGCGAAGTGGAGAAGGGCGGAGGCCGCGGACATTTCTTTTTGACAGAGCCTATCCCTGACAGTCCTGAAGTGTTGGCTTTTGAAGGCAATGCGTATGTGGAGACTGAAACGATGGGTGAGGAGGTCTATTGGGCTTTCGGACACGACGTGAGCGAACGGGTGCGCAATGAGGAAGGCATGAAACGCTATAACCAGGTGCTGGACAAGGTGATGGAGAACTTGCCGGTGGGTATTGTGATAAAGGATGTGAACAATGGTTTCAAGTTCCTTTATCGGAACAAGGAGAGTTTCAACCGCGACGTACCCTTTGTGGATGCTGTGGGAAGGGATGACTTTGATTTCCATCCCCGTGAAATAGCACTACGGAAACGTAAGCAGGACGAAGAAGTGGCTGCTACGGGACAGGATATGCACTGGGTGGTAGAGGAATTGGACGGACATGGAAATGTCATCTATCTGGACAAGCGGAAGATGTGTATCCGTGGAGAAGATTTCAGCCCGTTGTTGCTGAGTATCGAGTGGGACATCACCGAGATGGAGAACATGAAACGCTCTTTGGCCGCTGCCAAGGAGAAGGCCGAGACATCGGACCGCCTGAAGTCGGCATTCTTGGCCAATATGAGTCATGAGATACGCACTCCGCTGAATGCCATCGTGGGCTTTTCGCAATTGATAGCGGAGAGTTCAGATGTCGAAGAGCGCCGTACTTACTATGGTATCGTGGAGGAGAGCAGCGAACATCTGTTGCGTCTGGTGAATGAGATTCTGGACCTCTCCAAGATAGAGGCAGGCATGACGGTGTTCCGCATCGTACCCATGAGTCTGGACGAAGCCTGCCGGAAGGTGTACGACATGTTGTGCCTGCGCCAGCCCGAAGGTGTGAAACTGCTGTATGAGAGTGCAGGCTCCGATGTGGTTGTTCGTGGCGATATGGGTCGTGTGACTCAGGTAATCTCCAATATCGTAGGCAATGCGTTCAAGTTTACCACCATCGGTTCCGTCTCTTATGGTTTTACTCGCAAAGGTGACGAAGTGGAGGTCTATATCCGCGACACGGGAGCCGGCATTCCCCAAGAAAAACTGCCTCAGATTTTTGACCGTTTTGTGAAAGCCAACGAGAATGTACAGGGAACTGGTTTGGGACTCTCCATCAGCAAGACCATCGTGGAGAAGCTGGGCGGCCGTATCTGGGTGACTTCTGAAGTAGGGAAGGGGACTGAGTTCCGCTTCACCCTGCCATTGTCGGACGAGAAAGTGGTTCCTGCTTCGACCATGTTGCTGTAAATTCTAGGAATTACAAGAAGGTGTGTCAATATGATGTCATTTGTTTTTTAGGCACGGATTACACGGATTACACGGATAAATTAACCGTTTGGGTATAAAAAGAAATATAAATCCGCGTTAATCCGTGTAATCCGTGCCTAAATTCATTTATTTTTGACACTCCCTTAATACTAAAAGAAACTTGAATAAGAATGAGAATACCTTTCAAACTCCACTTTCGCAGTGTGCTCATCCTGTTGGCCATTTTTCTGATGGGAGGCACTTTGCCTTTGTCGGCCAAGCGCGATTCATTGCAGTTCAGTCTGTTGACCTGTGCTCCTGGTGATTTGGTCTATGAGCTGTTCGGCCATACGGCCATTCGTGGACGGAATTTGACGACAGGCGAAGACTGGGTGTACAATTATGGCGTGTTCGACTTCGGTGCTCCCAATTTCATCATGCGTTTCGTCCGGGGGGAGACAGATTACCAGTTAGGAGTCGTTCCCTATTATTTCTTCGAACGGGAATACCGCTTGCGCGGTTCGGCGGTGACGGAGCAAGTGTTGGCCTTACGGCCACAGGAGGCCCGGCGGTTGGACAGCCTGCTGCGCAACAATTATTTGCCCGAAAACCGGGAATATCGTTACAATTATTTCTATGACAACTGTACCACCCGTGCCCGCGACCGCATTGAAGAGGCGTTGGATGGGGTGGTGACGTATGCTCCCATGCAGGAGGAAGGAACCTTCCGGCAATGGGTGTCCCGCTGTACACAGGATTCGCCTTGGACCGATTTCGGAATCGGACTCTGTCTGGGAGCTGAGGCCGACCGCCCGATAAGTGCGCGTAGCCAGATGTTTCTGCCTGCCAACTTGATGGAGGCTTTCAGTGGAGCCACAGTGGGCGACGGCCGTCGGTTGGTGGATGCCGAACGTGAGATAATCCCCTCAAACCGTCAGGGTGGAGAGGGATCGTCCGTATTGTCTCCCATGTTGGTGGGGCTGTTGCTGCTGGCGGTCGTGCTGGTGGCCGTCATCGTTTTCTGGGTCCTGCTCTCCAACCGGCTGACCCTCACCGCGATCCACCCCCAGCTGGCTTCCTCCCGGGGCATCCCCGTAGGACTGGCCCAGACCCTCTTCACCACCGCGATCGCAGTGACCGTGACCCTGACCATCTCCAGCGTGGGCCTGCTGATCCTCAACTCCCTGCTGGTGCTCCCCGGAGCTTCCGCCCGGAACGTGGCAAGGAACATGCGGCAGTATCACGCACTTTCCGTCCTCTTCGCCCTTATCGCAGGGCTGACCGGACTGATCCTTTCCTATCAGCTGGGCTGCTCCGCCGGCGCGGCGATCAGCCTGAGCCTGGCTGCCATCTTCGCGGTCACCTTCGCTCTGAGAAAGTCGAGGGCATGATATGGATGTGAATATTCAGCCGATCGCCCATATGCGCAGCGATTTCGCGACGAAGTTCGGCATCCCCCGCCAGAGTGGTCTGGTGGAGGAACTGAGGTCCACTATCGTGTTCGAGCCGGCATTCCGGGATCCCGAGGCCCTGCGGGGCATCGAAGGGTTCAGCCACCTGTGGATCATCTGGCAGTTCTCCGAAGCGGTCCGCCAGGGCTGGAGCCCCACAGTGCGGCCTCCCCG
>JAFXDL010000020.1 GCA_017516265.1 Bacteroidaceae bacterium | reverse complement strand
TCTATCTGGCTGATGTGGTCGTGTATGCCGACAAGGCCGTACTGGACGATCATGATGCCCCCATACTTGTCTCTTCTTCACCTTCCACCGGAACTACAGGCGCATCGGCCCGGGGCAACATTATCTTGAATTTTAACGAGCGTGTAAAGGCCGGTGAGGGTCTGGTTACATTGAATGGCGAGACTCTGGTTGGCCTGTTCGGAAGCAAGACCGCCACTTATGCCTATCGTGGGTTGGGGTATGGCGAGACATACACGTTGCATATCGGCGAAGGGGCTATCACCGACCTTAGTGGCAACGCCCTCCCTGCCACTGATATCCGCTTCACCGTGATGGCACGTCCGCAACCTGCAGCCAAAGTTTTCGATGCTGTAGTGGCAAAGGATGGTACTGGTGATTATACGACCATTCAAGCAGCCATCGATGCGGCTCCCTCGGGACGTACAGTCCCTTACCTCATTTTTGTGAAGAATGGGGAGTATGAAGAGCTGGTCAAGATTTCTTCTGCAAAAACATTTATTCACCTCATTGGTCAGGACAAAGAGAAGACCATCATCAAATATTTCATTAACAACGGTGGCACGTCAGATGTGGGGTGGGAGCATTCTACCAACAATCCCGCTTCCTCGACCCATGGCTATCAGGGAGTGTTCCAAGTGGATGCCACAGACTTCTATACCGAGAATATCACCTATTTCAACCGTTGGGGCGTGGAGCAACAGAGTGGCCCCATGGGTTTGGCCATGCGTTCTTGCAATGACCGTCAGGCATTCTACAACTGCAAATTCCGTTCGTTCCAGGACACATGGTTCACCACAACCACCAATGTCAGCGATCGCCACTATGTCAACAACTGTTGGATTGAAGGTGCTGTGGACTATTTCTATGGTGCCGGTGATGTGTATGTTGAGAATACCACGTTCTATAATGCCCGTTCTACAGGTTCTGTATTGGTGGCCCCTTGTCACAAAGCCGGTACCAAGTATGGTTATGTGTTCGACCATTGTGTGATTGATGGCAAGGGCAGTTCCCACAAGTTGGGGCGTGCTTGGCAGAACGAGCCGATGGCTGTATTCCTCAATACCACCATCAAGGCCACCCTTTCTCCCGAGGGATGGAGCGAGTGGCACATTGCTCCCAAGCTGTTTGCCGAATACGGAAGCATGGATGCTGACGGAAATCCCATCGACTTGAATAATCGACGGACGGAGTACCACGTGGACAATCAGGCAGAGAAATCCGTCCGACAAGCTGTGCTTACTGCAGAGGAGGCCGCAAACTATACGTATGAGCGTGTGACCGAAGGTGCACATATGGACGGATGGAATCCGCGCAAGTTCTTTGAGGCTGTCGAGGCTCCTGCCGACCTGAAACTGGATTGCTCATCTGGCGAATTGACTTGGACGTCCAGTGATTACGCCATTTGCTATGTGGTTATCAATGAACAGACAGACCAAGTGGTCGGTTTCACCACAGAGACCTCTTGGGCCGTAAGCGATGTGGAAGCCTCTTATACGGTAAGGCCCGTCAATGAGTATGGCAGTTTGGGCATCGGTTCTTCATCCCGTCCCGTTGAAGGTATAGGGCAAAACCTCCCTTCTGGGAATGTCATCAGCATTGCATATTATAGTCTGCAGGGTATCCGTTCTGCACTACCCCATACAGGCTTTAATATCGTGGTGCGCCAGTTGTCGGATGGTACGCAGCAAGTTTCCAGGATGCTGACGTATTGATAGCCGGACACCCTGCCGTAGAGGTACAAAAAAAGTAATGGCACATATCCAATCGCTGTTTGGATATGTGCCATTACTTTTATATTAGTGTCCGCTAAAACTTTTACGGTTATGTTGGCTTCACGGTTCATGATGTCTCTGTCACCCTGAGCGTAGTCGAAGGGTCTATCAGTCAGAGTATTATGAAATGTTTTGCTCGTAGATCCTTCGACTTCGCTCAGGATGACAGAGACCGTCAGTTCTGCATAAAAGAGGGCTTACCCACATCTAAGATATTCAAGGATAGGGTATTATTGGTGTTTAGCGGACACTAATATTACTTTTATCTTCAATCGGTCATTGAATGAGTGACTTTCCCTCTGTCTCTCCCTTCCTTATTCCAGCCTTTTCAGTTTCAACCGCCTCAGGTCCGGCTGTTTGCTGGTGTTCCATGGCAGTCGCTGGTAGTCGATTACCCTGTGCCCGTCTGGTGCTATCAGGTAGTAGTCACTCTTGAAAGTCCCCGTACTGTTCCCCACCAATATGCCGTTGTTCAGATAGCCATATATCTTGTAGGGCTTCTTCAGGTCCATTCTTACAATCAGTTGGTCGCCCATGATTGTCACCTGGTCACCGATGTATATTTCCTCCTTGCTGCAGTCCGTCGGGAGCATGCATTCCTGTTGGCGTGGCCGGTATCGTTCGCCCAGTTTGATCAGTTCCAGTCGTCCGGCCCGTATGATTTGTGGCAGGGTGGGGTAGCTTCGTCCCCCTTTGGCATCCCAGTAGATGGTTCTCCCGTCGAGGTCCTTTCCTTTGAAGAAGTCCCCATATTGCTCCACCTGTCCGTATAGCGTCGCTTTCAGGTCCTTTCCCTCGTGGTCTATGACAGTCCGTTTGTTGCGGAACACCTGATAGGGATAGATTCCCATTAGCAGGTAGTTTCCCTGTAGGCGCTCCATGCGTTCGAAACATGCCTGACAGGTGATGCGCCCGTCCTTCATTACCCCGTATTTCCCGTTCTTCACGAATATCTCCACACCTTCCTGTTTGCAGTCCAGCCCTTTGATTCTCACCATCTGCAGGTTCATCAGCATCTTGTCGTCCGGGTCATTGCGCAGCACTATCTCCCGTTCGTTTCCGGCCGTTCCCTTTCCTGCCAGTTCTCCCATGAACATCTTTGTCCAGGGCCGTTCGTCAGTAGGCAGTCCGAAGGTCTGGTACAGTCCCACCTGGTCCAGTATCATCACATGGCTTTTTTCGGGACTTGTCCTCATGCCGCGTCCCACCTGTTGCAGGTATTTCGAGAGCGACAGTGTAGGCCGTGCCAGTTGTATGAACTCCACTTCCGGGCAGTCAAATCCCTCCGAGAAGATATCCACGTTCACCATCACCTCTATCCCTCCCTGGCGGTATTCCTCCACCAGTTTCGTGCGTTGTGCCGTGGGAGTCTTGCTGTCAATTACAGCAGCCCTCACCCCCTCCAGCGTATACCTTTCGGCTATGTGTGCCGCGTGTTCCCGGTTGATGGCATATACGATACCCCTTTTCCCTTGCGCAAAGTGGCGGTACGATTCGTATAGGTGTCCGATGCTCTCTTCGCAGTCCATCACCGTCGCCATTTCCGTCGTCTGGTAATCCCCGTCAGCACCCCGTTTGGTCAGCGAACCAACCCGTTTCATGGCCTCACTTTCCGGGCAGACAGAGATATATTCAAAGTCCGACAGCCATCCTTTCCGTATGAACTCCCGGATACTCCATGCCTCCAACAGGCAGTCAAACAAGTCCGTGAATCCCTGCATGTTCAGTCGGCAGGGTGTAGCTGTCAGTCCCAGGAATCGTGCATCCCTCCATTGGGTCCACATCATCCGGTATGTCTTGGCCAGAGCATGATGCGCTTCGTCCACCACAATGAGGTCGGGCTTCATCTCCATCTCCTCCATCCGTTTGGTCAGCGTCTGTATTGAGGCCACCATCACCCTTTGCAGTTCCACCTTCTTTTGTCCGCCCACGATGGTACCATGTCCGATGCCATACCGTTTCAGCGTCTCCGATATTTGTGCAATCAGTTCCATGCGGTGTGCCACTATCAGCACCATCCCTTTCTCTTGGCGCACAATTTCGGCAAGCAGGTGCGTTTTTCCCGTACCTGTCGGCATCTGTACCATCACACTTCGGTGGCTTTCCCAAGCCTCCGCCATGCGATTCTTCATTTCCTGTTGGTAGTCGCGGAGCATGGTTTGGTATTTAAAGTGAGTTGGTGATTAAAGTGAGTTGGTGAGTTAGGAGGGGGGGAGTGAGTTAGGGAGTTAGTTCAAGGTTTAAGGTTCAAGGTTCCAAGTTCATGCCGTCTCTGTCATCCTGAGGGCACCGAAGGATCTGTGAACGGGTGCTGTAGGGGCATTATTCAGTGAGTTAGTGAGTTGGTTGATGTCCTTCGGACGGTTGAGGGCAGCAAGCTGCGGTTGAGGGGTTGCACTTTGAACCTTAAACTTTAAACTTTGAACCTTGAATTCTTCATTCTTCACTCTTCACTGATATAACTATCGTCTGAACTCCTGCACTCCTGCACTTCTGAACTTCAAAAAAACATGCAAGCAACACTATCGTCTACACTTCTAAGCGCAGCGTCACTCCTACACTCCTACACTCCTAAAGAATTCTCCCTCCTAAAATCTCCCTCGCAACTAGTAGCTAGTAGCTAGTAACTAGTAGCTAGTAGTAGTAACTACCCAAACTTCTCGCAAGCCTCGTAGTACGTATCCAGACTGCCGATGTCGAAACGTCCGGCACTCATGGGACAGGCGTGCATCTCGGTATGCTCCACCATGTAGTGTGCCAAGTTGCCGGGGGCATCCTTGCCACATCCGTTCTCCACACTGTGGCGCACCAGGTCGAGGTCCTTCTTCAGGTAGATGTAGAAGGGAGGCACTGCCCAGTGGCTCTTGGGCTCCTGCGGTTTCTCTTCCATGTTGAGCACCTTGTTCTGCTCGTCCATCACGATGACACCCGTGCGCTGCAACCTCTCTATCGAGGGCTGCTCGTGACACATGATGCAGCTGGTCTGCTTCTGCAGAGCGAAATCGACAAACTCCTGGAACGAGAAGAAGAGGAGGTTGTCAGCAGCGACAACGAGGAGGTCATGCCCAACCGGACCCACCCCAGCCCTCCCTGTGAGGGAGGGAGATTGAATACTTCGCTTATCAATATGGTCGATGGCAAGGAGTAGGTCACACACGGCACCCAGACG
>JAFXDL010000216.1 GCA_017516265.1 Bacteroidaceae bacterium | reverse complement strand
GGCTAAAAGCGGTAATGAAGATAATACGTGTTTCGGGCGATACCATCTTAGAAAACTCTATACCATCCAAATCTGGCATCTGTATGTCCAGAAATAAGACATCCACCTTCTGTTCACGAATGGTATTCATTGCCACTACAGCGCTGGAGTAACGTCCTATCAAATTGAGAAAAGGAGTCTTCAGTACATAGCTCTCCAGCAAATCCAAAGCCAAAGGCTCATCATCTATTATTACACAATTCAGAATCATATTATGAAACCTTTACAAAAATTTTCAAATCCGAAACATACTCTTTTCCGTCTTCGGAAACTCCACGACTCCACTCATAAGCATTAGGATAGAGTAACTCCAAACGACGCTTCACCTGCTCCAATCCTATACCACTTCCACTCTTGTCTGTATGTTTTTTAGGAAAATTACTGTTACGAATGATACAATGTACACTATTATCTTCCTCCAATAAGGCAATAGAAATGAAACTGATTTCCGTAGGGCTTACACCATGTTTAAAAGCATTCTCCACCAACGAAATGAACAATAAGGGAGCTATTCGAGTTCCTCGTTCAGGAGCGACCTCTATACCAACCTCAACCTTCACATCACGAGAAAGGCGCAAGCGCATCAATTCTACATAGTTTCTGATAAAATCGGCTTCACTCTGCAAAAGCACAAACTTTTGATGATTGTCGTAGAGCATGTGTCGCAACATCTTACTGAGTTCCAACACGGCCAACTGTGCCTTGTCTGTATCAAAAGCGATGAGGGCATAGATATTATTCAATGTGTTCAATAAGAAATGAGGGCTAAGTTGATTGCGCAAAGTCTTCAACTCTGCATCCGTACGGGCATTTTCAGCCTCAAGACGTGCATCTTCGGCATGTTGCCACTCACGACTCATACGGATGACTACGGCCAAAGCCGACACGAAGCCCAACATGACAATATCCCGCAAAAGAAACATGACACGAGGGGGAGGCATAAACCCATCAGGACGGGGACGATGAGGATGGATGTTAGCCATGTTGTGAAAAAAGAATTCGGAAGAGACATGCAACAATACCCCCACAATGCCTAACAAGAAAAAATTGTACAACAGAAAGAACTTCCAACCTCGGAATATCTTATCCCTCTGTTTTAAGAGCAAACGAGGAACCAGCCAAAGATAGTTGACATAAAACACTATTCCAAAAGCCAAAGGCATGCGCAAATGACGCAAATAATCCACATTGGTCCACTTAGTAGCATATTCCATCAACACGAGCGGAAAACCAAATATCAACATCCAACAACCTACATGGATAATGATTTCCAACGGTTTTGACCTACCACATGAATACATTTTTTTATTCATATAAAATTACCAACTTAATAAGAACAATAAAAAAAGAGACACGAACCGCAAAGCCTTTGACGATTCAACAGAATACATTGCGGTTCCTCACAAGCTGTACACTCCTTAAAAAATATATACAACTATTACACAACCTTACTTTCATATCATATAGTGCCACAACTTGTAAACCCTGTCTCTCCAATCACATCTTTCACAAGATTCAAGGGCAAAAATAAACATTATACAAACATTATACAAACATTATACATATAAATACGTTTTTTATCGACAAAAAAACGTATTTCAACGACAAAAAATCCAAAATAAATTGTATCTTCGCACCCCAAAAAGAAAACATAATGGAAACGACATTCACATTTACTCCCCAAGCGGACAAAACCACACGCTATCATGAATTTATCCCCCAAATGGCTCTACTGATAAAGGACGAGCACGAAGAAGTCAGTGTGTTGGCAAATGTCTGCGCAGCCCTCAAGGAATGTTTCGGATGGTTTTGGATTGGTTTTTACCTGGTACGTGGCGAGCAACTTATTCTTGGTCCTTTTCAAGGAAGCACAGCCTGCTATCGTATCCGCAAGGGCAGGGGAGTATGCGGTACTGCTTGGGCAGAAGCCCACACACAAGTAGTACCTGATGTTGAACAGTTTCCCGGACACATCGCCTGTAGCAGCCTTTCACGTTCGGAAATCGTAGTACCTTTATACAATAAGGATGGCCAAGTGTGCGCCGTCCTTGATATAGACAGTGAACACCTGGCCACCTTTGATGACATAGACAGACAATACCTTGAGGAAATCTGCTGCCTTATCGAGAAGAGTGTTTATCTATCATAAAAATATATGTATGTGTGTGAAGATAGTAAAAGTTTACTCTACCAACACTTTTTCCTCGCCCACAATATAAATTCCTCGCTCCAATTGTTCAGTAGCCTCATCCGAAGGCACATTGGAGCGAAGCAGGGCTCCATCAATTGTATAGACATTCACTACCGATTTATCTGAAAGCGTTGGAGAAGAAATGGATTCTGCTTGAAGAAAAACATCCACCGAAGCATAAAAACCAATGTGGCGGATGCAGGAAGTACCTGTCGTAGAGGTCAAACCGAAAATTGTCATTCCTGCACAAAGATTATATTGGTCACCCACACAATTGTCTGCCAATCCACTCCTGGTAATATCCCAAGCTATAATAACATCACCATCGGCCGCTTTTTTTATTACCGTAGGAGTCACACTGCTTCCACGATTTACCCCATTGAGCCACCATAAATGGGATTTGCTCGAAGTCATAGAAAGATTGCTACCTTTAACAATCAAAAACTTATCGCGAGCATTAGCTGTGTATTCACATTTCTCATAATCCAGCATCAGACACACATTATTATCTCCTGTGCCAGCTTTTACTGTCAATGTATTTTCATCCTCGTTATATGTGAATTTATCCCGACTCACACGTCCAGCATCGCCCGTTGTCCACTCCGTTGCACGAAAGATATAAGCATTACTTACATATCCGTTTACCAACCGGAGATAATAAAGCCCAGGACAAAGGGTGGACGATGAAGCCACTATGCGGAAAACAATACAATCCTTAACTTTTCCTTCAGCATCCAACAACCATTCGGCAGGAATGGGATATTCCATATTGAAGAATCCATTTTCGTCAGCCTTAGCATGTGTTGCAGGGATAACAACATCAGCCAGAACCTTTCCATCAATATAGATAGTAGCCTTTCGGTTTGCATCAGCTACAGTGAACCGACACATCAGAGCCATCCCTTCTGTTTCGCTTTTTGTGTTTTCCAAAGTGTATTGGATATATCCTCCAGCTTGTGCATCGCGGTAATATTCTCCACGATAAGAACCTGCGGTAGAGGTAGTACTGTACGATGCATCATGCCCGGCTTCGCTTTGTTGCTCGCCTGTGGCTACAAAATCCAGTGTACGTTCAAGTAAGGCTTTCTCTTCCGCATCCGCTTTACCCATATTGCTTTGTTCGTAAGCATCCAATGTCTGCTGATACCAATAGCAAGCATAACGGCTATGGTGAATGCCATAAAAGGGTTCTAGAGTCAAAGATGTCCAATTGCCACTTCCTACCTCTGATTGTACATCCAATGTGAAATGCAGTTTTGAAAGATCTGCAACTTTGATACGGTCAAGCACCGATGCACGTTCACCAATAAGAAGAGGAGCCGAATTCAATCCCTTCAGCGTGGCACGACTTCCTGGTGCATGATCCATACGTCCCTCACCAGCATACTCGTTTTGCAAAATTTCATATTCCAAACCTGTTGAGTCAGCTTCAGCTTGCGTACGAGCAGTTGTGCGTGCGGCCAACAACATGGGACCATATTTGAAAGCCACGTAGCTGTCATACCCTGGACATGCCTCGTAGCGCAACTTCATAGGTAAATCTATAGTCACCACATCGCCCACTTTCCAGGTTCGGTTAATATGTACGTATGAAGCAACTCCCTCAACCACCTCTGTGTTTTGCGCTTCATCGTTCACACTGATGGCGAATCCCTTGGCTACCCACGACGGATGGCGCACAGCCAAAGTGTAAGTACCTTCCTTGCCAATCGTAATCTTTGACTGGGTAGAGTAAGGAAAAGAGGTCTCCTGCGTAAGGACAAACTGTTCGTTCTTCAAAGTACTGGCGGTAAACAAATTGACGTATAACACACCATCCCCATCGTGTGTATAGATGAAGTGACCATATTTGGAGTGGTTCTCCATACCCGTTCCGACACAACACCACATGGCCTGGTTCACTTGCGAATAGATACGGTAACCTTGCGGACGAAGGGTTGTGAAATAGACATATCCGCCCGTCTCAGGATCTTGTGTAGAAAGAATATGATTCCACATGGTGCCCTCATAGAAATCAGCATAACGGGCATCGTGTGTCTCATCAAAAAGCATCTCTGAAAGTTTCAGCATATTGTTGGAATTACAACTCTCAGGACCATCAAGATTGGTCATATATTCCGAACTACGCTCTTGAGGCAGGAAGTGTTCGCTCACACTATTTCCTCCGATACACACTGTACGATGAGTGGCCACATCATGCCAGAAGTTATGTGCCGCCGTACGATAGGAAGCAACCGTGTTGTCCTCTTGCCAGATGCGCTCAAAGCCTATGAACTTGGGCACTTGAGTATTGGCATGTTGTCCATTGAGGAAAGTGGTAGAGTAGGAAGATTCACTTCCTTGCATACCATTGATTTCATGCGTGTGACTGTATCGCTTGGCAGCTTTCAGGTATTTCTCATCCCCCAACAGACGATAGGCATCCACCAAAGTTTCGTTCATACCTCCGTGCTCCCATCCGAGAACTTCTTGCATTTGTGCTTCAGAAAGTTTGCTGATGAGATTCACACTCCAATCACACAATCCACGGAAAAGTTCCTTGGCCACTTCGCTGTCCGTATATATCCAAGCATCACGCAATCCGGCCAATATCTTGTGGCTACAATAGAAAGGAACCCATCCTCCATATTGCTTGAAAGCAGTCAGATTACCACTATACAGCCCCGTCCAAATCTGATTGATGGGTTGTCCGCCAATAAACCCCTTCATACCTTGGGTATTTCCATCGTAAGCGTCCTGACAATCCTTCATCACCGTCAGCATGTAATCGAGGCGACTTTTCATCTGCTCTTTCACTCCTGCATCATCAGTGGCTGCATAGGCCAAGGCCAAAGCAGTCAGGTAATGTCCCCCCACATGCCCTTCGAGCGACCAGGAAGAGAGCCCCCAGTTGCTGAACGATGGATGTTTGGTGAGCCATCCCTGATATTTTCCTCCTGTCACATTATTCAATCCTGCCTGTCGGATAAAAGGGGACAACAAGCGGTCAACATCGTATTGCAACAACAAATCATTGTTTATCCCCATAGCCGTCTTCAAGGGGCTATCCAGCAAAGTAACTTCCTCCAAATCAAAGTGCTGAGGATAGAGTTCGCTTTGCGCTTCAGTATGAACTACCGTACACATCATGGCCATCAATACAGCCATGTTCTTCAGATTCCTTTTTTTCATTTTATGCAATATATTATTGGTTAGTCCTGTCATTTACAGATCTATTACCAGACGTCGCAACTCTGACGCACTTTACTCTCTTCTGGATATTCAGGCACAGGTATGCCGTTGACCGTCGATTCCTTGAAAGCTATATTTTCTGTATATATAAGGTAATAAGGCCGTTCAGCTTTATCCACATGAAAATTGGTCACTTCGATGTTGCGGATTGGTTTCTCTTCGTTTCCATCCATGAAGATGGCATAATGGTCGGCCGTACGGGCATGAACGTTACTTATCTCGAAATCTTCGTAGCGGGCCTGATAGTTGCCTCCACGGAAACCGAAATAGTTGGTTTCGAAGCGCAGGATTGCGCCCAATGCCCGCTCGATGGTGATGTTGTTCACGTGTACATTGCGAATGTATCCGCCACGGTCACGGTTCGACTTGAAGTAAAGCGCATTCTTCACCGTGCCAATCTCAATGTCGTCCATATAGACATTGGCCACACCACCCGACATTTCGCTACCGATACACAATCCGTTGCATTCTGAATAGAAGAGGCAATTACGGATGACGATGTTTTCCGACGGACGTCCGATACTTCGTCCATCCGTGTCGCGTCCGGCCTTGATGGCTATAGCATCATCCCCAGTGCGGAAGGTACAGTTCTCAATCAACACATTGGAGGTCGATTCGGGGTCGCATCCATCGTTGTTGGGGAAGTGGCTATCTATGGTCACACCACGCACAATGACGTTGTCACAATACACCGGATGAATTGTCCAGAAAGGCGAGTCCTTAATGGTGATGTCCTCCAGCAGGATGCGCGAACATCCGAGGAATTGCATACATGAGGGGCGCAGGATGGTACCTTTGCCGAACACACGTTCGTTCACCGGAGTCAGTTTGTCTCCCATCTCGCGCAGGCGGTCGCGGTCAGGTGCCTCTTGAGCGGCCCATGGTGCAAACTCCTTGCCACCTTGTGCATCAATGATACCCTTGCCTGTGATGGCTATGTTGGTGCAATGATAGGCATACACCATGGGCGAATGACCATACAACTCAGTACCTTCCCAACGGGTAAGCACCACGGGGAGGAAATCATCTGCCCGTCCGCTGAATTGCAGATAAGCCCCTTCTTCCAAATGCAGGTTCACATTACTCTTCAACTTCAAGGGGCCACCCAGTGCATAATGCCCGGCTTTCACTACCACCTTGCCTCCACCTGCCAACGAACAGGAGTCGATGGTTTGTTGCAGAGCCTTCAAAGCATTCTCTTTGTTAGCCATGACTTCTATCGTACGGTCGGGGAAAGCCGTAGTTGCTATGCGGCTCACAATATGTTCTTGCGGAGTCAAGATCTCCACCTCCCCTTTCTTGGCATGGGTGTCACGATACCCCTTGTAAAATCCGAATAGGAAAACTACAATTCCTACTGAAAATAAAATGATTTTTCTTGTCTTCATATCTATCTTTAATCAAAACATCTTACCTATAGACACCGAAAAAGTGTGCATCCCCTTGGGCGCTTTCTTGTCTGTAAAG